>JAFGKN010000655.1 GCA_016928605.1 Planctomycetota bacterium
GACGAGGCGCGAGCGGCGCCGGGGACCGCGGGAGCGAGGCGAGCCACGGTGGCCGCGGCCGGCGAGAGGCTCTCAGACCGGCCAGCGGCGCGCGAGCAGCCCCGAGGGCCGGTCCTCCGCCACCCGGAGGTTACGGACCGGGTCCTCCGGGTCGAGGTCGGCCGTGGCGACCACGCGCACCCGGTGCCTCGCCACGCTCACCAGCAGGCCGACGGCGATGAAGGAGGTGACGAGGCTCGAGCCTCCGAAGCTGACGAAGGGGAGCGTCAGCCCGGTGACCGGCGTCAGCCCGACGGTCATGCAGATGTTCTCGATGCTCTGGGCCGCGAACGCGACAGCGATGCCGGTCGCAACCAGACGGCCGAACGGCTCGCGCGTGCGGAGCGCCACCCGGAAGCAGAGAGTCACGAGAGCGAGGAAGAGGAGAGTGACGCTCGCCGTCCCGACCAGTCCCCACTCCTCCCCGATGATGCTGAAGATGAAGTCCGTGTGGTGGGCCGGAACCCAGCCGAGGGAGTTGAGGCTTCCCTGGCCCCAGCCCTTGCCCGTCCAGCCCCCCGATCCCATGGCCACCAGCGAGTGCCAGAGCTGGTAGGCCTCATCCCGGCGGACGTCGGGATCCCACTGCTGGAAGTACCCGGTGAGACGCCGCAGCTGGTACTTGTGGAGGATGTCGAGGTCGACCGTCTCCTTCAGCGCGTAGACGAGCGGCAGCGCGGCCGCCGCGAGGACGATGGACGCGAGGAGCACGCCGGGGCGGGCCCGCGCGACGAAGAGAAGCGAGAGCAGGACCGGCGGGAACATGAGGCTCGTCCCCAGGTCGGGCTGCAGGGCCACGAGCAGCATCGGGACGAAGGCGAGCAGAGAGGGGAGGGCCAGCCCGCCGAGGCGCCGCTGGTCCTCGCGGTAGCAGAGGTAGCGGGCGAGGCAGACGATGACGCCCAGCTTCATCAGCTCGCTCGGCTGGACGTTGAAGAACCAGAGGTGGAACCAGCGGACGGCCATCTCGCCGCTCGTGTAGCGGACCGCGACGAGGAGGCCGAGGAGCGCGCAGAGCAGCGCGAATGCGGCGTAAGCATGCCGAGCGAACCAGCGGTAGTCCATCCGCGAGACGACGCCGTAGGCGATGAGCGCCACGGCGAGCTTGACGAGCTGCGCCCGCGCGGACTGGCTCGGGAACGACTCGTCCGGCGACGCCGTCGTCGAGTGGACGAAGAGGATCCCTACCGCCGTGAGCGCTCCCACGACGAGGCCGAGCATCCAGCGGGTGGCGAGGAGAGGGCGCCTCTCGATCATCGCCCGTCTCCTTCAGCGATTCCCCCGCGGGCGAGACTCCCCGAGGGATCCAGCTCGGGGCAGTCGCGGGCGAGGTACCTCAGGATCTCCACCAGGATCGGCGCGCAGGCGGCGCCGCCGCCGTCGGGCGACTTCTCGAGGCAGACGACGAAGGCGTACCTCGGCGCGGAGACGGGCGCGAAGCCTGTGATCCATGCGTGGTAGAGATTCTCGGCTCCCCGGTCGCGGAACTGCGCCGTTCCGGTCTTGGCCGCGATGTCGAGGCTCTCCAGGCCGCTCTTGGCCGCTGTGCCCCGCCGCGCGGCGTCCCGCATGCCATCGCGGATCACGTTCCAGGTCGAGTCGCGCACGGCGGACCGCCCGTCGCGTAGCGGGGGGACGAACGGCGCTGGCTCCGATGGCTCGACGAGAAACGGCCGCGGCACCCGGCTCCCTCGCAGCGCGACGATGGCGCTCGAGAGGAGCACCTGGAGAGGACTCGCCTCGACGAAGACCTGGCCGATGGCGTACTGGCAGATCGTGCGGCGGTTCAGCTGCCGGCGGAGGCTCTGGTCGCGGCGCGCGTACGTCGTCGAGGGGGGCTGGATCGCGTGATGGGCGGCCAGAGCGAGCGAGAGCTGCGAGAGCTGGACCTCCGCCGCCGGGGGAGCGAAGGCGGCGAGCGACGGCGCCCACCAGGGCAGCGGCCCGAGCTGGCTCGCGAGCGCGCCGCCGCCCGAGACCCAGGGGCGCGAACGGGGATCCGTGAGCACGCCCCGGGCCTCGAATCCGCTGCCCGCCGTGGAGCCGGGCGCGGGCGGCAGGTCGATGCCCGGATGGCTGCCGTAGCCGAGAGCCAGGCCCCAGTCGTGGAGCCCCCCGAGCTCGGCGGGGGCGATGATCTCCTCGGCGAGGTGGTAGAAGTAGCTGTTGCAGGATCGCTCCAGTGCCTCGCGGAGGTCGAGCGAGCCGTGACCGTGGCGCAGATGGCACCAGTAGGGATAGTCCTTGTAGCGCCCTTCGCAGACGAACGTCCGGCGCGGATCGAAGCGGCCCTGCGCCCCGCCGCCCTCCAGCGCAGCGATCGCGGTGACGAGCTTGAAGACCGACCCGGGATAGATCGACTGGACGAGGGGGCGGTGGATCTCCCAGGGGATGACGCGCCGCTTCGCGGGATCGGGCTCGGGGTCGCGCGGATCGCGCAGGAGCCGGTTCCGCTCCTCGCGGTAGCCGACCTCGCGGATGCGGTTCGGGTCGAAGGACGGATAGCTCGCCGAGGCGAGGATCGCGCCCGTGGAGATCTCCATGACGACCGCGCTGCCCGCCTCGGCGCCGGGGAAGGGACCGCCGCAGTGCGCGGCGAGCCGGTCATGGATGAGCGTCTGGAGCTCCGCGTCCAGCTGCACCGCGATGTCCTCTCCGGGCACCTCCATCACCCGGACGAAGTCCTCGCCCGCCCGCTGCGAGAGAGGATCGAGAGGGTACCAGCGCATCCCGTACAGGCCTCGCAGGCACGTCTCGTACTGCGCCTCGAGCCCGGCGGCTCCGACCGGATCCTCACCGGAGAGGAGCCCCTCGCGGACCGCGGCGAAGTGGGAGGGGCCGAAGATGTTCGCCTGCTCCAGCAGGCGGCCCTCGGCCGCCAGCCGCGACGGATCCTGGACCTTCTGGAGGTAGCCCAGCACCGTCCCCATCGGCTCGGCGATGGGGTAGCGGCGCCTGGATCCCGCGCGGATCGTGATCCCCGGGAACCTCTCGGGGTGGTACTCGATCGCGGCGACCGCGTCGAGGCTGACGTCGGCGGCCAGCAGCTCCTCACGCTGGCTGCCTTCCTTCTCGTCGAAGACCTCCTTCACGCGCCGGACGGAGAACCCGTCGCCGAGGACCGCGGCGAGGTGGAGGATCGCCAGCTCCCGCCGGAAGGCCCGGCGGGGCCGGAAGAGGATGGTGTGAACCTCCCGCTCTCCGGATGTCTCGCTCCGCAGCTCGAAGGGGCGATGCCTCCAGGGGACGGAGCGGAACAGCGCCTCGAGTCTCCGAGCAGCTCCCGCCGGCACCTCGACCTCCTCCAGCGCGACCGGCTCGTCGGGATGCCAGGGGCGCGCCGCGAGTTCCACTCGCCAGTCGACGCGGCGGAAGAGCAGCGCGTCGAGCTCGTCGGGGGTCGCGACGGCGGCCTGGTGGGGGACCAGCGCGTCGCAGATTTGCTCGAGAAGCGGCCGGCGGGGCGCTGGATCGAGATCCTTGAGGTTGAAGCAGATGTCGAACCGGCGGATGTTCTCGGCGAGCACGATGCCCCGGCGGTCCAGTATGCGGCCCCGGGGCGCGGGGATGACCTCGCGCCGCGTGGTCGTGTCCCTGGCGACCGACAGGTACTCGATGCGCGAGGCGAGCCTTCCCTGGACGAACCAGAGCCGCACCAGCGCCACGAGGTAGGGCGCGGCCACCAGGAGCATGAGCAGGCGAAGGCGATGGCGGACCATGGCAGCGTCAAGACGGTCGGAGCGGTGGACGGGAGCGCAGCATCAGAGCCTCCAGGTCTCGGCGCGGCCCGACGGCTCGGGCACGATCCACGCCACGGACCGGAGCAGGTGCCATCCGGGCAGGGAGATGGCCGCGGTGTAGAGGACGGAGAGCGACAGCGACGCGAGGCCTGGATCGATGTCCGAGAGCGTCCACAGGAGACTGGCGTGGACCGCCGCGCTGAGCGCCGCGACGGCGGCGAAGAGGATCGCGCGCGGGAGGAGTCTCTCGGCCCACCCCTCCGCCTTGCCCAGCGCGAGGAAATGGGCCGCGAGGAGGAGCCTCGCGGTGTGGATCGGCCAGGGATCGAGCGACGCGACGTCGCAGAGGATGCCTGCGAGGAAGGCCGCCAGCATCGCCTGTCGTCTCGATCCGAACAGGCAGACGTGGCCCACGACCAGGAGCACGAAGTCGGGCGCCGCATCCTGCAGGCGGTAGAGCGGAGAAGCTGTGGTGTGGAGGAGCACGGCCAGGAGCGCGGAGATGATCGCGGCAGGATAGATCATCGCTCGGACTCCAGGGCGGCGGAGAACGCCCGGCGAGCGGCGTCGCAGACGACCACCACGCTGCGGAGATCATCCGGACAGAGGGCCGCCGTCACCATCTGATGGTTTCCCGTGATCTCGACTTCCTCTGCGGCCACGCGGCCGATCAGCAGCCCGGCGGGGAAGATGCCGTCGCCGCCGCTCGTGTACACGAGAGCGTCGGGGGCGAGCGCGCCGAGCGGAGTGGTGTGGATCGCCTCCAGCAGCGGCAGGAAGGGAGGCTGGGCATCTCGCCGGCCGGTGCCCGCGAGGATCCCGCTCTGCTCGCCGCAGCGATACCGGACCCGGAATCCGCGATCGAGCAGCGTCTGCGCCTGGGCGATCCCCCCGGGAAACGCGCGCATGAGCCGGCCGGCGAGCGCGCGCTGGTAGACCAGCGCCGAGTCTTCGGGCGGGGCCGGCGACTGCGGGAGGTAGACCCAGATCGCGCTGCGAAGGCCGGAGGGGTCGGCGAAGGGGAGGACATCCGCGAGCTGCGCCGAGTATCGCGCCGCGTCCGCCGGGATCCCGGCGGGCTCTATCCGCATGCGGGCGGCGGCATCCAGCTCCTCGCGGAGCCGGGTCACCTCCGCGGCCAGCTCGGTCTCCCGCAGGTGCTCGCGCGTGTCCTCCAGCCGCGCGGGCGCATCGGTGGGGGAGCCATGGCGCTTCGCGGTATTCCACGCGGCGGGCGCCAAGAATACGATGCCGGCGATCAGCGCGCCTGCCGCTCCTGTTCGTTCCCTCGCTCGTCTCTTCAACCTCTCCTCCCGCCGCGCACGCCGAGAAGCCCCGGGAACCCTGTCCAGCGGCAGTCAGTCCCTCGGGCCGGGGCGAATGCGGCGCCGGAGCGTCGCGCTCCGGAGCGCCGAGACCGGCCGGGGCGCGGGCGCGCAGCCCGCCGATCTCAGCCTCTCAGCTTACAGATCGTCCTCAGCGCTTTCCAGGATCGATTTGAACTCATCGAGATGGTCCAGGAAGACAGCCGTCCCCCGCACCACGGTTCCCATCGGGTCGTCCGCCACCCGCACCGGGAGCCCGGTCTGCTCGTGGATCAGCTGATCGAGCCCGCGGAGCAGCACTCCCCCTCCGCACAGGGTCATGCCCCTCTCCAGGAGGTCACCGGAGAGCTCGGGACCCGTCTTCTCGAGTGTTTCGTGGATCAGATCGGTGATCTTGCGAACCGGCTCGGCGAGGGCCTCGCGCACCTCCGCCGCCGTGATCGTCACCGCCCGCGGCACCCCGGCGAGCAGGTCGCGCCCCTTGACCTCGATCACCCCCTCGCTCGGAATCTCGGCCTCCGCGCGCGGGGAGGCGGAGCCGAGGCGGATCTTGATCTCCTCCGCGCTGTTGACGCCGACGAGGATGTTGTAGTTGCGCCGTATGTACTGGCTCACAGCGTCGTCCATGGCGTCGCCGGCCACCCGGATGCTCGAGGAGATCACGACGTCGGCGAGGGAGAGGATCGCGATGTCCGTCGTGCCCCCTCCGATGTCGACGATCATCGTCGCCCTCGCCTCGTGGATCGGCAGTCCGGCGCCGAGGCCCGCGGCCCGGGGCTCATCGACCAGGTAGACCTTCCGCGCCCCCGCCCTCTCTGCGGCGTTGAAGACGGCGCGCTTCTCGACCGCCGTCACCCCCGTGGGGACGTTCACGATGATGCGGGGGCTGATCCAGTGGCGGCGATGGTGAACCCTGCGGATGAAGTAGGTGAGCAGCGCCTCCGTCATGTCGAAGTCGGCGATCACGCCGTCCTTCAGCGGGCGGATCACGTCGATGCTCAGCGGCGTGCGGCCGAGCATCTCCTTGGCCGTGGCGCCGATGGCGGCGCCTCCCAGCAGGACTTCGTCGGTTCCCTTCTTGACCGCCACGACGGTCGGCTCGTCGAGGACGACGCCCTGGCCCCGGACACAGACTCTGGTGTTGGCCGTGCCGAGGTCGATCCCCATGTCGGAGGAAAAGGCTCCAAAGATCCTGGAGAAAACCACTCAGCTCCTCACTGCGGACCGCGGAGAACCGGCGGCGGCTCCAACCCGATCCAGAGAGGATAGAGGGGGGCCATCAAAAGTACAACGGAAAAGCCGGCGTGGTTCATGACCGGGTGACACCGGTTTTGAACCACGCCATCCCTTTTTGCGGGGGAGGCGGACCCTCCCCCGCACCGGCCGCGACACGCGGCCTCCCTCTCCTCGGCGCCTGATGGGCGCC
>JAFGKN010000656.1 GCA_016928605.1 Planctomycetota bacterium
GACGCGCCGGCGGAAGGGGCTGATCGCCTACACTCTGGTCTCCTCCACGCTGCGCGGCGAGGTCGCGTCGAGGGCGAACGAAGCCGGCGTGGAGAGCGTCGATCTCATCGGTCCGCTGATCACGTCTCTCAGCAGCTTCCTGACCGCTTCTCCGGCGCAGAGGCCCGGCATCTTCACGCAGCCCGGCGGGGAGCACTACGAACGGCTCGAGGCCGTCAGCTTCACCGTCCGCCACGACGACGGCCTGGCGATCGACGAGGTCGCTCTCGCCGACATCGTGATCACGGGGCCATCCCGCACCGCGAAGACGCCGATCAGCGTCTACCTCGCGCACACGCGCGGGCTCAGAGTCGCCAACGTGCCGCTCGCGGTGGGCGTCGATCCGCCGGAGGAGCTCCGGCGGCTGCCGCCGGGCCGTGTGATCGGCCTGACGCTGAGCGCCACCGTGCTCGCCGAGATCCGGCGCCAGCGCCTGCGCGACATGGGCAGCCCGGAAATCGAGTACGCGCAGCTCGCGTTCGTCGAGAAAGAGCTGCGCCACTGCCACGAGGTCTACCGCAGGCCTCCACCCTGGCCCATCGTCGACGTGACGAGCAAGTCGATCGAGGAGATCGCCGGGGAGATCTGCTCGCTGACGACGGCCGCTCGCCGCGCCGCCGGTGGCGAACAGGAGACGGGCTCCGCCTGAGAGCACCGGAGGGGCGCAGACACTCGCGAGCGGAATTCTATCTCCCGCGCGGAGGAAGACCCGTGGGCCGTCCCCGCGCCCCGGCTCGCAGGCGGATGGGCGGCTCGGCGGGGCGAAGGAGCCAGGGAGCGCAGAACCGCCGGACCGCGTTGCCAACCGCGGCCGGGCCCGCGAGGCACCTTCGTCAGCTCCGTCCACCGCGGAGCCGTACGGAGAAGATGGAAAACTCCGAAAAAGCCTCGCCGCCGGTCATTTTTCGAGGGCCCTTTCGCAGGTCTGTTGCGATGTGAAGGGTAGAGGGCCGGAATCGGCTGCGGTAGAGAGCCTGAACCGGCCTCAGCAGAGAGCCTGAACCGGCCGCGCGCCAGGAACGACCGGCAGGCAGGCTGCGTCCCCGCAGATCAAGACGTGTCTTGTCGACAGACACGCCACATGTTCGGTGTTCAAGGGATAGTTGAACTGTACCACTCGGTGTCCCGGTGGGCGTCGCGGGCGTCGCGATGGGTTCGCTGCTCCGGCGGCGCTCCAGGGCACCAGACAGGAGAAACCATGAGAGTACGAGAGGGGTTCGCGTTTCTGGGCCTTGTGACCGGTCTCGTTGTGACGTCCTCGCTCCAGGCGGGACCGGCAAGCACGGACATCCAGAAACTCTACGACGGATACAGGGCACTCGCCCACATCGAGGCGCTCGTGGACTTCGGTCCCAGGATCGCCGGCGGGCCGGCCGAGAGGGCGGCGGCCGAGTACATCGCCGGAGAGATGGCGGGCTGCGGCCTCGACGTGCAGATTCAGGAGTTCCCGCAGACCTTCTACGAGGATTACGGTTCGGTGCTCGAAGTGGTCGACGGGCCTGCGCTGAGCCCTAACACCATGCTCTACTCGCCCACGGGGGAGTTTCTCGGGGTCGAGATCGTCTTCTGCGGCCTGGGTAACCCCGAGGACTTCGAAGGAGTCGACGTGGCGGGCAAGATCGCCCTGATGGAGCGTGGCGCGATCACGTTTGCCTCGAAGGTCGCGAGCGCGGCGGACGCGGGAGCCGCCGCCGGCATCATCTTCAACAATCTGCCCGGCAACATGATGGCCACGCTCTATTCCATGGCCGCCATCCCGGCCGTGATGATCAGCCAGGAGGACGGGCAGATCCTGATGGGGCTCCTCGAGGAAGGACCGGTCTCGGTGAACCTCACGGTAGACGCAGAGTACTACTCCAGCACCAGCCAGAACGTGATCGGCACACTCGAGGGTCTCCATCCGGACCGGGGCATCGTCTACATCGGCGCCCACTACGACTCGGTCTGGTTCGGCCCCGGCGCGAACGACGACGGATCCGGCATCGGAGGCATGCTGGAGGCGGCCCGGGTGCTCACGAGGTACGGACACCGCACACAGGCCAGCATCAAGTTCTGCGCGTTCGGCGCGGAAGAGGTGGGTCAAGGGGGCTCCGAGAGTTACGTCATGACCTACATGGACGAGATCGCCTCGCAGGGCCTCGGCATGATCAACCTGGACATGATCGCCGTGGGCGACACCCTGAACATAGGCAACATCGGCTGGGCCGACTCCGCGCTCACGGAGTACACCCAGGAGAAGGCGACCGCGATGGGCATCGAGGAGTGGGTGCCGTGGACCGCAGGGACCAACAGCGACCACGTCTACTTCGAGTGGGTCGGAGTCCCCGTCGTCTTCCTGTACCAGTTCCCCGATCCGAACTACCACACCGCGGAGGATACGCTCGACAAGATCGATCTCCCGACACTCGAGCAGAACGGCCAGCTCGCGACTGCCGTCCTGTACGACTGGGCCAAGAACCCGGCCCTGCGCGTCAAGAAGAGCGGCGCGCTGGATGTGGTCGAGTAAGCAGCGCTCGCGTCGCGTGCACAGGAGGGGGCCGCTTCGTGCGAGCTGACTCTGGCGCTCGGGAGAACGCTCCCCGGCGCCGGAGTCGGCTCGTCTCCTTTCGGCCAGGAAAAGGCGCAGGAGCGGCGCGGCGGGCTCTGTGGTGGCCGCCGTATCCTGCGGTTTGTGAAACCCGCCGCTGAGCGACGCGGTCTCCCTGTTCCAGCATCTCTTCCTCGGCGGACCGCCGCCCATCCGCGGACGGCGCTGCATCCAGATCCCGGGCTGCCCCGACCTGTGCCGGGACTGAGCGGCGAGTCTCACGGTTGCTTGTGGCCCCCTGGCCGGGCAGGGAGTTCGGGCCGGAACGCTCCAGAAGGAATCCCCTCGGTCTCCGTCTCACGGCGGCGCGCCAGAGAACGCTGGAAAGTCCCCCTCCCCTCGCCGAGAATGCCTGGACGTAGCAGCCTGGTTCCCTTCACCGCATCGACCGCCCGGCAGGGACGGTCGGATCCACCCTTCTCGATGAGGAGTCCAGCATGTCGCCGATCACCCGCAGTGTTTCGTCCTCCGTGGTGCTGCTCGCGCTCGCCTGCGCCTCTCCCCTCGCGGCCGCCCCCGAGCGGCTGAGCTATGCCGACCTCGTCGGGCGGTTGACCGACCTCGAGCATCTCGCCGTTCTGCCGGCCAGGGGCGAGACCTGCCAGCAGTGGTCGAGCTACGACCGCGCGAGCCGCTACGATGA
>JAFGKN010000104.1 GCA_016928605.1 Planctomycetota bacterium
CGGAGGACGGTCCTGTCCTCCCTCTCGTACTGGGTCGAGGCCACGCGCTTCAGCTCGTAGAACTTGCCCGGCTTGTCGGGCTCCCAGTAGACCATCTTCTCCTCGTCGGCTGAATCGATCCAGAAGTCGACCTGGAGGTTCTCGTCCTTGTAGTAGCGCTCCCGCACCTTGAGCAGGATCTCCTGGCCGGGCTGGACCGTCCTGCGGGCGGCGGAGGTGGGGAAGCGGCGCGTGCTGGTGATGGAGCGCCCGGGGCGTATGGCGGTCTGAGGGCGGCCGGGCACGCTGGACGTCCTCGTCTCGGGCGCCTTCCGCCGCAGCTTGACGCGGCTGTCGAGCGGACTGTCCCGGAAGTTGAGGAGCCAGACATACTCCCAGTTCTCCGCGAGGGGACCGCCTTCCCGGACCTCCTCGGACTCGACCTCTCCCTCGGTTGCGTCCTCCGCCGCAGCGGTCTGCAGCGGATCGATGACGGTTGGCTTCTGCGGCTCGAGGTACGGCGCGATGCTGGCCATCCGCGCCGCCGTCGACCCTCTCGCGGCCGCCCGGTCATCCGCCTTCGGCTCGAACTCGCCGGGCGCCCGGATCGTCACACCGCTCCAGCCCGTGCTCTCGGTCGGCTTCCAGACGCTGCGCACGTAGTGGACCACGAGGATGGCGGCGAGGCCGAGGTTGGCCAGGATCATCCCGATTCTCAGGTGCGTGACGGAGACTTTCATCTCACTTCTGAAGCTCCTTCCAGAGGACGACCTCGATCCGCCGGTTCTGCGTGTCCCGCTTCAGGACGAGGTAGCTCGTCTTGATCACAGGGCTCTCCTTGGTGCGCGCCTTCAACTCGACGGTGAAGTACGTGCCGCCGAAGACCGCGAGCGGGGTGTAGTCGTTGATGGCCCTCTGCAGCAGCGGGCCCTGCTCCACGCTCACGCGCTCGACCTGGGTGTCGCTGTTCAGGCGGTCGTCCGGCCCGCCATCCACGCCGTCGATGAGCTCGAGCTGCCGGAGGTTCGTGAAGTAGTTGGTCTCGAGGTCCGCGTACGTCGAGACCTGCCCCTGCATGCTCATGAGGTCGTAATCGTCCAGTCCGTACAGATCCTCGTCCGCGGCGAGCTCCTCCTCCGTGGGCAGGGTGCGCCTCGGCTGCCCGAGGTCCGGCGTCGTCGCGACGCGTTCCACGCCCTCCTCCTCGCCTTCCACGAACTCCTGGAAACGGTGGCGGTAGTCGTTGATCATCACGGCCACGAAGTTCGCCTCTCCCTCCACCCCTTCCGACAGGGAGGGCAGGAGGCCGTAGAGCACCGGCACGCTCGCCGTGTTGATGTTGATCTTGCCCGAGGAGAACGCGGTGAAGATATCCTTGAGCCCGATCGGCAGCGGCGGCTCGACGACATACTCCTCGCCCGTCGTCTCGTCGTAATCGACGGTGGGCTCGCTCATGCCGCGCGTGAGCGCGTTGGCGTTGAGAGAGCTGATCCCCGGCAGGGGGAAGTCGAGGAAGGACCCGAGGCCCGCGAACCTCTCCTTCAGCTCCTCGAGGAGGAGCTGCTCGTCCTCCTTCTGGAGCAGGAGATCGGGATGCGTGTACAGGTACTCGGCGGTCAGGTCGCCGAACTCGTCGCGGCGCAGCAGGAAGCCGGTGCCGAGATCGAGCTCCTCGCCCATGGCGATCGCCGGCTGGGGGCCGTAGTAGAGCTCGCTGGTCACGGTGTAGAGATTGAGGAGCTCGGACTGGTGGTAGATGATGTTCTGGACCGGAGCCTGCCGCCGCGTCAGGACGTAGTCGACGATCTCGGCGGCGATGTCCGCCGCGCTGTGGGGCTCCTCGTAGAAGAAGCCTCGATCCTCGTTGATGCTGAACAGGGTGTGGATCGCCCGCTCGAGCATCTGCCGGGTGGCCAGGATCTCCTGCTCCGCCGGCACCTGGAACTCGGCGAGCTCCTTCTCGTCCTCGAGCCCCGGCACCGCGAGCCCCGCCTGCGCGAGCTCCTCGGAGGCGGAGAGAGCGCCGGAGCCGTCCTGGCCGGCCGCTTCGCCCGTCCCCCTACCGGTGCGGCTGTTCGTGCCCCCGAGCGCTGTCCGGGAGAGGATGCGGCTCCTCAGGTTGCTCGCGGCCTCCTGCTCGCTGCCCGCCCCGACCACATCGCCGACGAGATCCTCCTCGGAGACATCGGAGAGACCGGCCAGCCCGGTGCCCGACGCCTGCGCCAGCTGGGCGCGGGCGTACTCGAAGAGGCGGTTGAGGTCTATGCACGCCTCGTTGTTGACGAGCTGGACCTTCACCTCCGTGTCGCCGTAGGTCTGAGTGGTCGGGTGGAGGAGGTTCTCGAGGATGTAGTCGATCGGCTCGCTCCCTTCTCCGCCGCCGCCGCCGCCCTGAGCCGCGGCGCCGGACATGCCGGGCACCTGGATCGGCAGGAAGCCGGAGAGGTCCTGGCTCTGGCGGGCGCCCCCCTGCGCCCCCTGCAAACCGGAGGTCAACGCGGCCCCGCTGCTCGAGCCCTTCTCCTGGGACTCGGTCAGGTCCTGCTTGTAGTCCTCCAGAAGCAACACCATGGCATACTGGCTTGCGGAAAACTGCGCGTCGAGAGAGGCGCTCTCCCCCTGGCGCACCTGCGCGATCTTCTTCTCCATCGAGGTCCCGTACTGGAGGTGGTACACCACCAGATAGAGGATGACGAAGACCACCATCACGACCATCAGGGCGATTCCCCGCCGGTCGTCCGGAAAAGCGCTGGGGTGGCTCGATGGAGAGTGCATTCTCTTTCGGTTTTCGGCACTGGAGGCTCCCGGGTTGGAGCCTTTTCCGCGACCGGCCGGGACGCGGTCGCGCTCGCGCGGTCGACGGCTTCCCGCGCCGCCGTCGATGGGCCGGAGGGACACCGGCGCCCGGATGGATGGCGCGCGGCCCGCCCTCCGCAGGCTGTTTGCAACCCGCATGCCACGGGAGGCGGCCCGCGTCGGGTCTCGCTCCTCGGTCTCCGCTGCGAATCGCGCGCCGGCATCCGGGCGCGCGAGCGGATCAGCTGCCGCAGCCCGCGTCTCTGGTCCTCCTGCGCCATCGTTCAGCGCGGTCGGCCGCATCCGCGGGCATACGCACTTGATGTACATTTTAACGGTACCCGCCGGCATTCAAAGCTTTCCTCGCCGTTTCTCGCCCCGGCTCACGCCGATCCGGAGGACCGGCGCGATCCCGTTCGCCAGCGGCGCGAGGCCGGGCGTGTATCCCGTGTTGCGAAACCATGCACGGCGCCGGCCGGACTCCCGGCCGGCGGGTTGCCTTTCCGGTCCCGAGCGGTCAAGCTCTGGGGTGAAGCTCCCGGACGATCCGCGGCTCGCGGCGGCTCGGAGCGGCCGCCCCGGCGGTCCACCTCGATAGAACAGAATCCATGCAGCCAGACCTTCCCGAGCTGAAGCGGCGCTACCTCGCGACGTTTCGGTTCTCCCGCATCCCCCATCGCTTCTCCGACGTGCTGATCCTCGGCGGAGGGGTCGCCGGGCTCTCGGCAGCGCTCGCGGCCGCCGCATCGGGGGCCACCGAGGTACTCCTCGTCTCCAAGGATGCCCCTGACGAGTCGGCGACGCGCTGGGCCCAGGGCGGAGTCGCGGCGGTCCTCAGCCCGGAGCAGACGGAGGACTCCGTCGAGAAGCACATCCAGGACTCCCTCGAGGCCGCGGCCGGCCTGGCGGACGAAGAGGCGGTGAGAATCACGGTGACCGAGGGCGTCGAGAGGGTCCGGGAGCTCATCCAGCTCGGAGCGGAGTTCGACCGCGACGGCGCCGGCAATCTCCACTTCACGCGCGAGGGAGGGCACTCGGCGCCGCGCATCCTCCACCGCGGCGACATGACCGGCAAGGAGGTGGCGAGGACCCTGCTCGCGGCGGTGAGGGAACGCAGCCAGATCCACGCGCTCTTCGACACGTTCGCGGTCGATCTCATCACCGAGGACGGCGCCTGCCGCGGAGCGCTCCTCTCGAGGCCGGATGGCGATCTGGAGGCGGTCTGGGCGAAGACGACCATCCTCGCGACGGGAGGGGCGGGACGGCTCTACCGCGAGACGACCAACCCTCCGGTCGCGACCGGCGACGGGCTCGGCATGGCGCTGCGGGCCGGAGCCCAGCTCGAGGACCTGGAGTTCATCCAGTTCCATCCGACGACGCTCTACGTGGCGGGCGCGGAGCGGTTCCTCATCACGGAGGCGGCTCGAGGAGAGGGAGGCGTCCTGCGGGACTCGTCCGGCCGGGCCTTCATGGAGCGATTCCATCCGCTGAAGGACCTCGCGCCGCGCGACATCGTCTCGCGCGCCATCCTCACCGTGATGCGCGAGCAAGGCGAGAACAAGGTCTGGCTCGATCTCTCGGCCCTCTCGCCGCATCGCATCCGCGCCCGCTTCCCTCACGTGCTCGAGATGTGCGCCGGCTTTGGCATCGACATCGTCCGGGAGCCGATCCCCGTCCGGCCCAGCGCGCACTACACGATCGGCGGGGTGATGACCGACATCCACGCCAGGACGAGTCTCGAGGGCCTCCTGGCCGCGGGAGAGGTGGCCTGCACCGGCCTTCACGGCGCGAACCGGCTCGGATCCAACTCGCTCCTGGAGGGCCTCGTCTTCGGCCATCGCGCGGGCCGGCTCGCGGCCGAGAGAGCGTCTTCGGTTCCCTTGCCTCAGCTGTTCTCCACCTTCGGGAAGGAGACCGAGACCGCGGGTGCGGCGCAGACCGATTCCCGCCTCGCCGGCGGCGTCAACCTGGACGACCTCTCGAGCAGCCTCAAGAGCATCCTCTGGTACCGGGTGGGCGGAGAGCGCAACGGCCGCGATCTCGAGTCCGCCCTGACACAGATCAGGTCCTGGATCCCCTACTGCCTGGGAGCACAATTCTCTGTACCGCGGAGCTGGACGCTGCAGAATATGCTCCAGGCGGCATACCTCATCACGCTGTCGGCCCTGCGGCGGGAGGAGTCCCGCGGAGTCCATTACCGATCCGACTTTCCCCATACCGACGACGAGCGATGGAAGAAGCACTCCACGATCTGCCGCGACGACCTCTGAGAGCCGCCGGGAGAGGCGGCGAAGCCGTGCCCGGAGCGCTGAGAGATCCTGTCGATGGCGGCGCGGCGGTTGGTGGCGGCTCATGATTCCGGACGACGAGCAGCTCCAGACGGGCAGGCAGACCGCCGTCGTCGTCAAGGCCCTTCGCGAGGAGGACCGCAGCCGCGAGGATCCGCTCTCGGAGATCGTCTCGCTGGCGGACACCGCCGGGCTGGAGGTCGTCGGCCGCTGCCACCAGCGGCTCGCGCGTCCCCACCCCGGGACCTACTTCGGCAAGGGGAAGGTGCACGAGGCGGCGCACCTCGCGGCCGAGATCGACGCGGACTTCATCATCGCCGACAACGACCTGACTCCGGCGCAGGAGCGCAACCTCGAGAAGATCACCGGCCGGACGGTCCTCGACCGGAGCGAGGTGATCATGGACATCTTCGCCCAGCATGCGAAGACCCGGCAGGCCAAGCTGCAGGTCGAGCTGGCCCAGCTCCGCTACAGCCTGCCGCGGCTGAAGCGGCTCTGGACGCACCTCTCGCGGTACGAGGGAGGGATCGGCATGCGCGGCCCGGGCGAGACGCAGCTCGAGACGGACAAGCGGCTGATCGCCCGGCGCATCCAGAAGCTCGTTCGCCAGCTCAAGGAGATCGAGCGCCAGAAGGAGTCAGCCCTTCTGCGCCGGCAGAACGAGTTCGTCGTCGCGCTCGTCGGCTACACCAACGCCGGCAAGTCGACGCTGCTCAACGCGCTGACCGCGTCCAGCGAGCTCGTGGAAGACAAGCTCTTCGCGACGCTCGACACGCGGGTGCGCCGCTGGAGCCTCACCCCCAGCCGCTACGTGCTCCTCACCGACACCGTCGGCTTCATCCGGGATCTCCCCCACCACCTGGTCGCCAGCTTCCACGCCACGCTCGCCGAGACGACGCGCGCGGACCTCCTCTTCCACGTGGTCGACGCCAGCGCGAGGGATGCGCCGTGGCAGATCCGCACCGTCCAGAGAGTGCTGAAGCAGCTCGAGATCGGCGGCCGCCCCACCTGGCTGCTCCTCAACAAGTGGGACGCCGTGCCTCCGGAGAGATTGATCGAGGCGCGCCATCTCCCCTTCGTCGAGGATCGCGATCGCGGCGACGCCGACCGGCGGCTCCCGGCGTCGGGCGGAAGCGCGCCGCCGTGCTTCCTGATCTCCGGGCGGAGCGGCGAGGGTCTCGAGGAGCTGGGGCGGGGGCTGCTCGAGGACCTCGAGAGGCGCGACCTGAGCCTCGAGCTCGCCGTGCCCCACCGGCGGGGCGACGTCCTCTCCTACCTGAGGGAGAACGCCAGGATCGACGCGGCGGAGTATCTCGCCGACGCGGTGCGCGTCCGGCTCCGGATCTCGCCGGCGCGCGAGGCCCGGCTGCGCCATCTCTTCCCCGAGGGATTCCCCGCCCCCGCGCGAGTCGATGCCGACGGGCTGCACGGCTCACCCCCCGGCGATGGCGAGCCGTGACCGCGATCTCGCTGCCCGCGGGGGCGCGAGAGTCAGCTGGAGAGGTCCGGAGGGGTGAAGACGCGGGGACGCCGCGGCGGACTCTCGAGCTTGCCGAGAGCCCCGGAGCGGACGAGGGGCGCGGCTAGCGCGGCGGGCTCTCGAGCCGGCGGAGCGCTGCCTCCAGCTCGGGCGGCACGTCCCTCGGCACGGCGATCACCACGCGCACGAGGAGGTCGCCGGTTCCCTCGTTTGTGCGGACGCCCTGCCCCTTGAGGCGCAGCCAGGAGTCGGACGAGGTCCTCGGCGGGACCTTGAGAGAGACGCGCCCCCGGAGAGTCTCCAC
>JAFGKN010000105.1 GCA_016928605.1 Planctomycetota bacterium
CGTCCGTCGCCGGGTGATACATGATCTCGTTGAAGACGACCGTGCTGTCGGCCTCGGCGCCGTATCTCTTGACCCGCGCTCCCAGCAGGCTATCCACGTCGATCGGAGAGCCGCCATTTTCCGCGAAGACGTCGATGGCGCTCGATGTCGATGCCTCACCCCCGGCGGAGCCGGTGACGGTGAGCGTCACCGTGTAGGTGTCCGCCGCCTCGAAGGTGTGGACGGCGGCGCTCCCGGCCGCGGTGTTCCCGTCCCCGAAATCCCAGTGGTGGGAGACGATCTCCTCCTCGTCGCTGCCGGCGGAGCACGACGCGCTGAAGCTCACCTCGAGAGGCGCCTGCCCCGAGCGCGGCGTCGCCTCGAAGCAGGCGCGCATTCCGGGAGAGTTCGATATGTCGATGTTGTCGAAGAGCATCTCGGTGTTGGAGTAGGTCCACAGGCCGAAGTGCCCCTGCCGGTAGGTGCTGTCGGAGAGCTCGATCACCGTCGCGCCGTCCCCCTTGACGGTGATCAGATCGCCCGAGACGATGACTTCCCAGAGGGCCGGGGGCTCCGCGATCCCGGGGGTTCCGCTGACGAGGACTGTGCCCGATCCTCCGCTGAACCGGATCATGCGAAAACCGTGATCGTCGTCACGGTCGATCCAGTCGATCGTGTATCCGCTCGTGCTGTTGCGCTCGGTGGGGGCGGCGGCGAAGAACATGATGCCCCCGTGGCGGCCGACGGTGTCTCCCGGAATGGATGGGAAGCTCACGTTCATCGACAGGTAGAAGTCCCCGTCGAGCGTGATCGGCGGAGCGCCGGCCCAGATCCATCCATCGCCGACCGCCGAGTGGAGCTGGCCGCTCTGGATGTTCCAGGAGCCGCTGTACAGGGTCCACCCGTCGACGGGGCCGTCGGGCCGCTCGAACTGGTCGCTGAAGTCGTTCTGGGCCCGGAGCGAAGCGGAGACGAGGAGCAGGAGGCCGAGCGCGGCGGTCGATAGACGTTGGCTCATGGGAGTGTTCATCCAGGTCGAGTGAAGCGGCCGAGGATCCCCGTGCGGCGCGGGAGAGGGAGTCTGATCGAGAGCCCTGACAGCCATCGAACCCCCTGGGCTTCCCTGCTCGCCGGACTCGACCGCGCCTTTCGGCCGGCCTTCGATGGCCTGGACGTCTCCCGCTCCGGACGGTAAACATCAAGGCTAGCGGGTGGAAGAGGGGTTTCCAAGCGGTTTCTGCCGGCAAGATGGGGATGGCCCGCCGGCTCGGCCCGACGGCGCGGTGGACGCAGCCGCCGATCGGTCACGAGGCGGAGATCCCGGGCACCCGCCCCTGCGGCCGGCCTGGAGAGAATCATGCTCTTGTCCTACTTCGAACGCCGCCGGCGCCGGAACATCCTGGCCCGCCCGTTTCCCGAGGAGTGGCTGAAGCTCCTCGAGAGGAACGTCTGGCAGTACGCACGGCTGCCGCCCCCGCAGCAGGCGCGTCTGCGCGACATACTCCGCATCCTGATCGCCGAGAAGGACTGGGAGGCCTGCGGAGGCCTCGAGATCAACGATGAGATCCGGGTGACGATCGCCGCTCAGGCCGCCTTGATGTTGCTCGGCTTCGAGGAGTTCTACTTCGACTCCCTCCACTCGATCCTCGTCTACCCCGAGACTTTCGTCGTCCCGGACGAGGATGAGGGGTACCGCGACCAGGTCGGCGAGGCTCACGAGGACGGCAAGGTGGTCCTCTCCTGGGAGGACGTCAAGCGCGCCGGAGCGTGCGCCTGCGAGAAGGTCCATCCTGTCATTCACGAGCTGGCGCACGAACTCGACATCGTGACGGCGGAACACTCGGAAGCGGCCGCGAGCATCCTCGGCGCCTCGGCGGAGACCGTCCGGCGCTGGCAATCCGTCCTGAGCGAGGAGTTCGATGCGCACTTCGAGCGGACGAGTCGAGAACGGCGGACGCTGCTGGAGAGCTACGCCGCCGAGGATCTGAGTGAGTTCTTCGCGGTGGCGACGGAGGTCTTCTTCCAGCAGCCAGCATCTCTCCGCAGCGAGCACCCCCGGCTCTACGGCGTGCTCGCGGAGTTCTACCGTCAAGATCCGGCCGCGCGCCTTGCCTGCGAGGCGGAGGGCGTGCCGCCGGAAACCCGCGGATCGGCAGATGGCGGCGCTGCCTCGCGGGATCGCGAGATCGAGGAGTACAGCCGGATCCTGCGCGGGCGGCCGGAGCTGGCGGACGTCCGCCGGGAGCGCGCGATGGCGTACCTCGAGCGCGGCGATCTCCAAAGCGCCCTCGACGACATCGACGAGGTGCTGACGCAGGAGGCCGACGACCCGCTGATCTATGTCGACCGCGCGGCCATCCACCGGGAGCTGGGGGACGACGATGCGGCGCTGGAGGACCTGAGCCGGGCGATCCGGATCTGTCCGGAGCTCGCCATCGCCTTCGTGGAGCGCGGCTACATCCGCCTCGACCGCTCGGAGCTCGGCGAGGCCCTGGCCGACTTCGACGAGGCGCTGCGCCTCGATCCCGCGGAGGATCTGGCCCTCACCGGCCGGGGAGACGTCCTCCTCGAGAGAGAAGAGCTCGCTCCGGCCATCGAGGAGTACACGAAGGCCATCGAGCTCCATCCCGAGGATGCAGCGGCCCGCGAGGGGCGGGGGCTCGCGCACCTCAAGTTGGAGCACTGGAGCGAGGCGTGCCGCGATCTCGACGCCGCCCTGCGCCTCGAGCCCGATCTCGCCAGCTCCTACCTCTACCGGGCGGAGGCTCGCTTCCGGCTCGGCGACGCCGCGGCCGCCGCGGCCGACGCCGCGGCCGCTCTCGGGCTCGATCCCGAGCTGCGCGACGCCGAGATGTGGCTCGAGAAGGCGCAGGCGGCGCTCGAGAAGGCCCGGAGGGGCCGGAAGGACGCCCGGTGAGCCGGCTCGAAGCGCCTGGAGCGGAGCCGGCTGGAGGCCTCTGCCGCAACAAGGCCACGACCGCGGGCGGTCCGTCTGGTAAGATCGGGGAATCTTCCGTACCACGCCCCGAACCAGGGTAGTTGCCATGCAGACGAGATTCCTCCCGCTGATCACGCTCCTGGCGCTTGTCGCGGGCCTCGGGCTCGCTCCGGAGCTCCGAGCCGAGTCGGGCCGTGCCCCCTCGTTCCCGAGGCTTCCCCGCGACCGCAACCAGCCGGTGGCTCCGAGTCGGTCCACATCCCCCACCCGCTCGCTCCCCGAGCGGGGCGGGACGAGCGGCCTCCGCCTCCCGGTCGCCGCCCCCGCGAGCGACGCCGGACAGCCCCCCTCCACTCCCGCGAGCAGCGGCGACGAAGCCGCGGCCAAGGAAGAGACGCCCCCCCCCAGGTCGACCGGCCAGCGGATCCGATCCTTCATCCGCAACTACTACGGCTGGATCCTGGCCGCTCTGGCCGTCGCCCTCGGCGGCGTGGTCGCCTGGCACTTCGTCGCAGGCAGGGGAAAGCGCGGCGGAAGCGACTACCTCGCGACCCTCGACGCTCAGCTCGCCGGCCGCACTACTCCCAGCTCCAGCCGGTTCTCGAGCACGAAGATCCGAGCCTCCGATGTCAACGACCGCCTCGGCGCGCCCGTGCGAGGAACGGAGATCGAGACTGACCGGGAGTACGCCCTCGTCGTGGAGGAGGAGGCGCTGCGCCGGCCGCTTCCCGGTGAGATCGACGAGCGGACCGGACGGGAGTACGTCAACGACGCAGCCATCAGGAACTGCCTCGACGAGAAGGACTTCGACGGGGCGTACGGCCTTTACTGCGGCCACCTCGACGAGGACGGGGGAGCCGAGTTCCACGGCGACGTGGAGAAGGCGATGAGCGAGCACTTCCTCCGCCGGAGAGACTTCCGGAAGGCCGCGCACATCCTCGAGCATCACGTGGCGACCCACGCGCGAGAGAGCATCGATCCCGAGGTCTACTTCAATCTCGGATACATCCACTTCCTGACCAGGACCTTCAACAAGTCCCGGCGCTTCCTCCGGCTCTTCGTAGAGTCGGAGAAGAACCCGCGCAACGCGGCTCGCGCGAAGAGCATCCTGACGACTCTCAACCGGAAGCTGAAGAACCTGAGTTGAGTCTCTGACGCCCGCCGCCGTCTGAGAGCCTATTTCAGTAGACGCTCCGTAGGCCCGAGGCCGAGCGAGGAGCCGGCGGGCAACGAGCGACGACGACGCCATCGGGCGGAGACCGAGGCCGACGAGGAGCAGGCCGAGGGGTGGAGGGTGAGCCGCGAGCTGGCGCAGCGGCGATCGCGACCCAGAACCGCCGGCTCCGCAGCCGGCCGAAGCCAGGATGGTCTACTGAAATAGGCACTAAGATCATGAAGACCCTCGCCGCCTCGGTACGAGCTTGCGAGCCGCCGTCCGTCATCCGGCGCGCCGCTCGAGCGCTGGATTGCGGATTCGAGAAGCTCGTCCTCGAGGAGCCCCTCTACGCCGATGCCTGGGAGGAGCTGCGCGCCTGGCTCCCGCCGGAGACGGTGGCCGCGCTGCGCGTCTTCGTCCCCTACCCGAGCGATGTCCGCCGCGGCGAGGAGCGCCCCTTCTCGCTCGTCTCGCTCCGCTGGGAGGATCGCCGGGATGCTCTGCGACAGGCAGAGGCGACTCTCCAGGCGGCTGACGATCTCCTCGCGCGGAGGATCCTGCTGCCCGCGGTTCGCGTGGATCTCGAGCTCGCCGGTCCGGCCGGCTCGCCGGGGAGGGAGTCGCCGGGATTCCGCCGCGCTTTCGACGTGTACCGCAGCTTCGTCTACTCTCTCCTCGAGAGGGCCGAGCGCCGTGCGGTGACCGTTTGCATCACGCCTTCCTGCCGCGCAGACGAGCTGCCCGGCCGCGACGAGCTGGCGGTGTGCCTGCGGGAGCTCGCGGGCGCGCCGGTCGGGATCTGGCTCGACGCGGGACGCCTACTCCTCCCCGAGGAGGAGACCGAGCAGCGGGAGCCTGCGGCGGCGCCAGGGGCAGCTGCGGGCTCTCCTGGATCCTCGGGGCGCGCGCTGCTCGAAGGCATCTCCGTCCGGGACCTGCCTGGCGCTGAGGCCAGCCCCCCGGCCGGCGGGGAAGACTCCGACGCGAGGAGGCTCGAAGCGGCCCTCCGCGCGGCGCTGATCGCCTGCTTCGACGCAGGGATCGGGGCCTCTGGAGAGGATCTGCGGCAGGGAAGGGAGCTCCTCGATGCGCTCCTCGCCGGCCCCGCCCCCGAGTCTCTCTTCGGCTGACTGCCTGCGACAGCCGGCGGCCGGAGCCATGCAAGTTTTTTTTCAAAAAGGATTTATAAGATCCCACGGGAGATGCTCCGGCGGTCCCGGGGCCGCGGAGGGAAGCAGCGGAAGCCTCGCGCCGGCTCCGCCCGGTGGCCGCCCGCCGGAGCTAGCGAGGGCGCCGCGCGAGGGTGTACCCCCTGCTCCGCCTCGGGCGGAGACGCCTCGCCTCGGGGCTCGCGC
>JAFGKN010000657.1 GCA_016928605.1 Planctomycetota bacterium
ATCTCCTCGAGAACGCCCTCGGGAGGATCGTCTCCGGTCCAGATCTCGGCGGGCAGCCGCTCCCGGAGGCGCTCCGCGAGCCCGCGCAGCTCCGGCCGGTCCGCGAGCCGCGCGTGGAGATCCCTCGCCAGCGCTCTGCGGACATCGAGCGGCGAGGGCAGCGGCGCATCGCTTCGGCGGTGGTTCCAGTCCGAGAGCATCCAGCCTCCGAGATCGCCCATCCCCTCCTCCAAGCCGGAGACATCGCTCTCCTCGACCAGCGAGAGGCAGATCGAGGCCTTCAGCAGGATCGAGGCCGCGGCCCCGGTCCGCCGCCTTTCGGCGCGGGGATCGCCATCATCGCCGCGGGCGAGGCTCGCCGCGATCGTCGCTTCGAGCCCCCCGGAGTCCTCGGGCCGGATCCGCGCGAACCACCGCAGCGCTTCATCCGTCCTGCTCCACAGCCGCAGCGCGAACGCCGCGTCGGCGTGGAGGAGATCGAGCCAGTCATCGAGCTGCGCCGCGAGCTCCGGCCGGTCCGAGTATCGCTCGATCTCCTCGAGCAGAGCGGCGTGGGCCGCGGCGAGCCAGCGGTCATCGGGGAGATGAGCGTGGAGCGTCCCGCCAGGCTGCCTGACGATGCGCCCGCGGGAGAGGAGCCGCTGGAGCGCGAGGATCCGGTACTGGCGCAGGCGGAAGTCCCCCGGCGTATCCTCGCCGGGCCGCGACACGGCGCGGCCGACGTCGAGCCAGTAGAGCGCATGCGCCTCGGGCGCGCGCAGGTCCAGCTCCAGCTCCGCGCCTCCGGCGGCGCCGCCGAGATACCGGGCCGAGAGCTCCGCGAGGAGCTGCGGATCGATCTTCCACTCCGCCCGAAGCTCGAGCCGCCACGCGTGCAGGCCGTCCTCCGGAAGACCGTCGGGGGGCTCGAAGGTCCGCGCGAGGCTCTCCTGGTAGATCGCATGAGCGTCGTCGAGGTCGAAGCCGATCTTGTGCAGGAAGATGTACGCGAGCTCTGCGTAGAGGCTGGAGCTCGCGGGACAGCCCGCCAGCGCGCGGTCGCGGATGAGAGAGATGCCCTCGAGCACCCAGTGGTAGCGGTCCTCGCGCGGCACCTCCGCGCTGATGTTGTACGCCAGGTTGTGCGCCCAGAAGGTCCACATCACGGGCAGCCTCGGCTGGAGCATCGTGATGAATCGCGCCAGCGCGGCCGACTCGAAGAACCGCCCCTCGCGCTGGAGGATGCTCGAGCGCAGCCAGAGGAAGTTGATCACCAGGGGGCGGAAGACTCCCATCGAGGATCCGATGAGCGCGACCGCGGGAGAGGCCTCGCCGCCCCGCAGCTCCTCGGGCACGTCCTCCGGCACGACGATCGCGAGGGCCAGCTCGCGCCGCCACGCCTCGAGCACCGGGCGCAGCGATGCTCCGAGCGCGAGGAGAGCCGCCACGGCGATCCAAAGTCGCGCTGCGCGCTTCACGATCGCGTTCCTCCCAGCTCGCGGCGAGACCAGAAGAAGGCTGCGGCCAGGAGCAGGAGGCCGCAGCGCGCGCCCAGGATCCAGGCGATGGATGCGCCCCACTCCGCGGCGATCAGCGCGCGGCCGTCGATCACCCGCGCGAGGGGGCTCTCGGCCGCGAAGTCGGGGAGGAGCCGGATCACCCCGCGGAGGATCTCGACGAGGAGACGCCCCGCCATCGCTCCGAGGCTGCCGCCCTCGGGCTCGAAGTCGAGAGCCTCGAGAGAGTCCTCGAGAAAGCCGGAGACGACCCCCGTGAGGTAGACAGAGAATGCGAGCAGGTTGGCCGTGGGCAGGGTGAACATCGAAGAGGCGAGGATGCCCAGGGCGGCGAGGAAGAGAAGCTGCGATAGCAGGAGGAGCAGGGCGCGCCCGAGGCTGGCCGCGAAGCTCGAGTGCGCGTGGAGCACCTCGATGTGGTCCGGGTCGACGATGAAGTTGATGTTCGAGCGCGGAGCCTCCTCGTTTCCGAGGATGATCTCCAGGCGGCCGTCGCGGCCGACGATGCCCGCATCCACGTCGATCACGTGCAGGCGCGAGTTTCCCACCACGAGATCCTTCTCGATCGCGCCGCCCGAGGCCGCGAATCTCCAGCTCGTCAGCAGCTCCACCTCCGGCTGCGGCGGCGAGACGAAGAGCCTGCAGCGGACCTGGAGCTTCTCGCCGCTGCGCGCGCCGGGGGGCAAGCCCGCGAACGCGAGCACTGCGCGCTCGCCGGGGGCCAACCGGCGGATCTGGAGCGTCCGGCGCGCCTGCTCCTGGGCCTCACCGGCGCTGCGCCCCTCGAGGAGCCATCGCTCGGCGAGCTTCTCGAGCGCGCCGTCGGGGACCGGCTGCGGCGCGGGCCGGACGCCGATCCTCGGCGAGAGAAAGCGGTCGCGCGCCCGCTCGCGCTGGGCCTGCGGGAAGTCCGCAGAGAGCAGAATCGCCACGTGGATGGCGAAGACGACGCTGACGAGCGCGAGCAGACCGGCGTCGAGGAGCGCGACGCCCAGCCACTTCCCCAGCAGGATCTTCCATCGCGCGATCGGCTTGGTCGTCACGAGCACGGCGTAGCGCCGCGCGATCTCCTCGCAGAGCGCGCCCGACGCGAAGAACAGGGTCGCGATGCCGATGAGGACCGAGGGGAGGCCGAGGCCGTAGCTGACGGCGAGGCGGAGCTGATCGGCCAGGTCGTCTCCCGGAGCGCCGCGGGGGAGAAGCGCAGCCACGGCGGCGAGCGCGACGACGAAGAGGCGGAAGCCGCCGCGCCGTCCGACATCCCGCAGCAGAGTGGTCGCCACGGCCCAGATCTGCATCACGTCCTCACCTCTCGGTCCGCGTGAAGCGCCGCTCAGCCGCCTTGCTCGTGAAGCGCCGTCAGGTAGAGAGGCCCGGCGCTGCTCGCGTCGAAGCTCTTCTCGGCCGCGAAGTCGACGCGCAGGGCTCGATCCCCCTCGAGGGCCTGCCAGTACCGGCGGACCAGCTCGGGATACCCCGGCGATTTCCACACGCTCCCTTCCATGCCGAGCAGGTCCGGCCGCCCGTCCGGACCGCCGAGTCCGAAGTCCGTCCGCCGAGCGATCGCGGAGAGCACGAGCGCAGCGTGGAGCGCCGACCGAGCCATCACCAGCCGGCAGATCGTCCAGATCGTCTCGGCCTGCACGGCGCTCAGATCCGCGCCAGGGAAGAGCCCATCGACATGCTCCGGCCGGCCGGATGCGATCCGCGTCACCTCGGGCCCCTCGATCGACTCAGCCGCCAGCGGGCCGCGCGCGGCGCTCTCGA
>JAFGKN010000106.1 GCA_016928605.1 Planctomycetota bacterium
GAAGCTCGTCGATGGCGTGAAGCTACCGCTGCGGGCGGAGGTTGTCAAGCCGCCCCGGCGACGGGATGGCTCGACGGGTAGCGTTTTTCCCCACGTCTGCGCCGCTGGTCACTCCTCGCGGCGAGGGTAGCTGTCGAGGATCTTCTGGAAGCCCTGCCTGGCGATCTGTCCGAAGGTCTCGAAGAGCGCAGGGGCGCTCGATGTCCTCGCCGGCTGCATACCGGCCTCGCTGCGCAGAGCGAGATAGCGGAGACCGCTGACGAGGAGCGGAGGAAGAGTCAGCGTCGCAGCGAGAAAGACTCCCCACAGCGACTTGGTCAGGAATGCGGCCACCTTGCCGCCGCGCGTGCGGAGGTCCTCGGCGTGGCCGCCGGGCGCGACGGGCGACTGCCGTTCTCGTGCCTGTCGAGCGGGCTTCCTGCTCTTCTCGCGCGCTGGCTGGGGATGGCTCTCGCCGCCGGAGGGGAGCCCCTCGTCGAAGTCGAGCGCATCGAGCATCTGCTCGTCCCGGAGGAGGTCGAAGTCGTCGTCCGCCGGACCAGGAGAAGCGCCCCGTGCGCCGCGAAGATGCTCGCTTTCCATCTCGCTCTCCAGGCGGCGCGATGAACCCGATGAGCGCGATGAAGCTGGTGCGACGCTCTGGCTTCGCGAGGATCCATGGCTTCTGGACGAGCCGCCGCCGGCGCGCGGCTGCGCATCGGCGGCCACCGGAGCCTTCCGCCCGGAGCGCGTCGAGCCGGGCCGAGAGGGCGCGGCGGCGCTCGTCTGCGCGGCTGAGCGAGACGAGCCAGTGCGAGCCGGCTCAGGCGTCGCCTCGCGGCGGAGCCGGACGCTCTTGCGGCTCGGCTGCGGCTCGGAGCTCTCCGCGGGCATCCGCGCGACGATCGCCGAGGTCGGCTTCGTGCTGGAGGGCGTGCCTGCGGTCGCGGGCGAACCTGGCGGCGCGTCGCCGCTGCGGACTCCGGGAGCAGCCTGGCTCCCCCCCTTGCGGAGGACCGCCGATGGGGGTCTGTCGAAGAGGCGTCCGGACGCCGTGACGAAGATCGTTCCGGAGCAGTAGGGACACGTCAGACGGCTCGTCGCCTTGACGGGGCGGATGGAGAGCGCCGTCTTGCAGTGGATGCAGCGGAAGACGATCTTCTGCGCGCCTCTCGCGGGGGTCCTGCTGCTGCCTCCGGAACGGAGCAGCTTCAGAGGTTCTCCGTCGTCGCCTGACGCGCCGGTGGACTGCGCTGCTGACTTCGCACGGCGGCTCGATCCGGCCGCGTGGAGGGGATCTCGCTCCCGGTCGCGCTCCTGGTCCTCCGCCGCTTTCGCCAGCAAGCTCTTGCGGATGGCGATCGTGCCCTTGGAGAAGAGATTGAGCCCCTCCGCATCGGGCGCGCCGTCAGACTGCTCTGAGGCGGCCGCCGAGAACTCCCCGGAGCGGAGCTCTCCGGCTCCGGCCGCCAGGCACTTCTCGCAGATGAACCGCTGCAGCGGATCGACCGCGGAGGCGCCAGGCGCCTCGATGATGTCTCCGCAGTTCTCACAGTAGAGAAGCTCCGAGGCCATCTCACTACCCTCCGAATCCCAGGACACAGACCGCGATCAACGAACCGACCTCGAAGAGATGCACGAGCAGGGTCGACGCGAAGAGCACTCTCGACTTCCGCAGCCACAGAAGGGCGAAGGCGAGCGCCGAGCCGACGAGGCCCAGAAAGAGGCCGAGGATGTAGAGGCTGCCGATCGTGGTGACCGCGGCCTTGTCCATCATCGCCATGGAGAGGCCGAAGATGACGGCTGCCGCCGCGAGAGCGTTGAGGCTGAAAGCGGCCTGGAGCACCGGACTCCACCCCGTGGGGTCGCCTGGAGAGCGATGCAGCCGCTGTCCCCAGAAGACGATGCCCCCCGCCCAGACGACGGCCAGGACAGCGCAGAACAAGAGCGCCGCGCCCTTGAGCGTCGCGTCCCAGAGGGGGCTGAGCGCCGAACCCCAGGGATCGCCCTGAGGCGGCGAAGCGGACGGGCTGACAAACGCGCCGCCGGCGAAGATGTACAGAAGCACCACCCCGGTGGCGGCCAGAATCAGACTGACGATCCAGCGCATGCGATGCAATCTCCTCGAAGAGGCCCTGTTTCCGCGGGGGAGCAGGGGGCCCTGGTCGATGTGCCCCATCTGCGGCGATCGCCGCCGTGAACCTTTCAACCCTCTGTATCGCTGGAAGTATACATCGGGCGCCGGGGGGCGGCAAAACCGGGGAACGAGGCGGCGGAGCGGCCCCCGACGGGCCGGTAAAGCACGCAAGTGCTTGATTTCAAAGGCTCTTGTGCACCTGAGAGGCACTTTCGCCTCCCGGTCGCGCTCCGGTTGCTCGACGGCCGGCTCCGGCCGGTCGCCGGCGCTTCGCGCCTCGCCCGGCGGGCTGAGCTTGCAGATTCCGCCGGGTCCGGTACCCTGGGGCGGCCGGGTGCGCCGGCAGCTCGCGGGCGGCTCCGGGGCTCCACTCTCGCCGAGGCACGAGACATGTTCTACGTCTTCGAGGGGGGGGACGGCGTGGGGAAGAGCACCCAGCTCGGTCTCCTGAAGCGCTACCTCGAGGTGGAGGCGGGGCGCAGGGTCTACATCGTGCGCGAGCCGGGCGGCACCGATCTGGGAGAGCGGCTGCGGGAGATCCTCCTCGCGCCCGAGAGCGGTGACCTCTCGCCCCAGGTCGAGGTCTTCCTCTTCATGGCGGCGCGCGCTCACCTCTGCGAGAAGGAGATCCGGCCGGCGCTCCGCCGCGGCCGGGTCGTGCTGGCCGACCGCTTCCTCTGGTCGAGCGTCGTGTACCAGGGAGTGGCGGGCGGATTGGGGCTCGACGAGGTGCTCCGCCTCGGAGCCATCGCCACATCGGACGTGCGTCCGACGCGCATCTTCGTCCTAGATCTCGACCCCGACCTCGCCTTCGGGAGATTCCGAGACCGCGACCGGATGGAGTCCCGTCCCGCCGAGTTCCACCGGCGGGTCCGCGATGGGTACCTGGCCCTGGCGCGGAGGTTTCCGGCCGAGTCTCTCGTCCTCGACGGATCGCTCCCGGCGGAGGAGCTCCACGAGCTCGTCGTCCAGTCGGTGCGCCGCGATCTGGAGGGAGGCGCGACGTGAGCGAGCGGACTCCGGCGAGCCCGGTGGAGACCTTCTTCCCGCGGCTCTACCTGCAGCGCGCGATCGAGCGGCAGAGGCTCTCCCACGCCTATCTGTTCCTCGGGCCGCACGGCGGTGGGAAGATCGCGTTTGCGCGCGAGTTCGCGCAGACCCTCTTCTGCAGGGCAGGGAGGCCCTGCGGGCGCTGCGCCAGCTGCCGGAGCATCCAGCACGACAACCACCCCGGCGTCACGTTCTACCGCCCGCCGGAAGGCAAGCTGGTGATCGACATCGAGACCATCCGCCAGCTTTGCGAGAGAAGCCATTTCTGCCGCGAGCATGTCTTCCTCGCGGTCATCGAGAAGGCCGAGAGGATGACCGTGCCCGCGGCCAACGCCCTGCTGAAGACGCTCGAGGAGCCGGGCGGCGAGTTCATCGTCGTCCTCACTGCCGCCACGACGGGCGGCCTCCTGCCCACCGTCGTCTCCCGGTGCCACCGGGTGTACTTCCCCTACGTGCTCATCGGAGCCGAGGCGCCCCCCGGCGGAGTCGAGGATGAGCGGCCCGAGGTGGACGAATCTCTGCTGCGGGAGTTCTCCGCCGCGGATTTCCACGCCCGCCACGACATCCGCGCCTGGCTCGACCGGGTGGTGGCGCAGAGCGGCACGGGCCGCAGAAAGGTCCACGATCTCCTGGCCTGGCTGATCTTCCGCTGCCGCGCCCGGCTCGAGAGCGCGGCGGCCGGCGATCTCGACCGCTGGCTGGATCTCGTCCACGAGCTGCTCGAGTGCGAGCAGAGCCTGGACGCCAACGCGAGTCCGGACCTCGTCCTCGAGCGGCTGCTCTTCCTCCTCGAGCGGTGGGACGCCCTCGCCAGCCTCTGAGCGTCCCCCGCTCTCGGCGGGCGTCCCCAGCCCCCTCTCCCTCACCGGCCCGGTGGAGAGGATGCCCGCCGCGCAGCTTCCGAAAAAACCGGCGCACCGACCGAGAATGGTCTCAACTTCCGGCCGGGATCGTCCGAAGTAGGAAGCGAGATCGTTGCTGGAGAGAGCGATCGTCGGTGAATGGGCTGCGCGGCCTCCCCCCAGGCCCGGAGCCCGGGACCCTGGCAAGCGGCAAGCGGATGACGGCAGCGGAGAAGTTCCAGAGGCTCCTGAAGGCGGACTCGCGGTACGACGCGGAGGCCTACAACTTCGTCTACGAGGCCCTCGACTACACCCTCAAGCACGTGCTCAAGGGGAAGAAGCGGTCGAGCCAGCACGTCTGCGGACGGGAGCTGCTCGAGGGCGTTCGGCTCTTCGCGCTCGAGCAGTTCGGCTGTCTCGCGCGCTCGGTCTTCGAGAGCTGGGGTGTTCGGGTCACCGACGACTTCGGCCAGATCGTCTTCAACCTCGTCGAGTACGACCTCATGGGAAAGCAGGAGTCCGACCGCCGCGAGGACTTCAGCAACGTCTACGACTTCCGCGAGGCCTTCGACGTCACCCCCTACTTCCACTACTCGGGCGACCGCGAGGAGTGGACCGTGTCGTACATACCGCGCAGCCAGGCGAGTCCCCGCAAGAGCCGCGTGGAGAGCTGACGCCGGGGGGCACACACACCTGCGGCCCGCCCGCCGAAGCGCCGCTCCCCGCCGGCGCGCCACCTTCCGGCCGCCGAGGAGTCACTACGGGCCGGGGTCTGCGGCATCGTCGCCCGCGTCTGCTGGAGGCTGCGTC
>JAFGKN010000658.1 GCA_016928605.1 Planctomycetota bacterium
ACGACACGATCGTCCACGCCGCGCAGCATGCCCTGCCGCTGGGAGGCGTCGGAGAGAGCGGCATGGGCGCGTACCACGGCCGGAAGGGATTCGAGACCTTCTCCCACGCCCGGAGCGTTTTTTATCAGAGCCGGCTTTCGCTTTCCCGCCTGATGCGTCCGCCATACGGCCGGTTCGCGGATCGACTGCTCGGCTGGCTCGTCGGGCGGCCGGACCGCGGCCAGTGACGGCGGTCCGGGCGATTCGAGATCGAGGCTGCTCGCACCGCCCCCTGGAAAGCGGCGGCCGGGTCGAGTAGCCTCGGGGAGCCGCGTCCGGCGCATCGGAGGCGCCTCGGAGCGGCGATCTGTCGAGCCGCAGGAGAGGACCATGAAGAAGGTCATCGTCATCGGGGGGGGGCTCGGCGGGATCTCGGCCGCCGCCTCCCTGGCCGCAGAGGGCTTCCAGGTCGAGGTGATCGAGAAGAACGCCCACCTCGGCGGCAAGCTGAACGTCCTCGAGAAGGAGGGCTTCTCGTTCGATCTGGGACCCTCCATCCTCACCATGCCGCACATCTTCGAGCGGCTCTTCACCCGCGCGGGCAAGCGGATGGAGGACTACGTGGAGATCGAGGAGCTGCGGCCGCACTGGCGCAACTTCTTCGAGGACGGCACGACCATCGACCTCTACCCGACGGGGCGGGAGACGGCGGAGCAGAGCGAGAGGCTGAGCCGCGAGGATGGCGAGGACCTGGAGCGGTTTTTGGCCTACTCGCGGAAGCTCTACGAGTCGACCTTACCCAGCTACTTCGACCGAGGGATCGACACCTTCTGGGGCATGATGAAGTTCCACGGGGTGCTTCGCGCGCTCTTCGAGTTCGACGCTCTGGCGACGGTCGATCAGGGAGTTCGCCGACACATCAAGAATCGCTATCTCGTCGACATCCTCAACTACTTCGTCAAGTACGTCGGGTCCTCTCCCTACGATGCGCCGGCGCTGATGAACCTCCTCGCGCACGTGCAGAGCGAGTTCGGCCTCTGGTACGTGAAGGGAGGGTTGTTCAACCTCGCGAAGGGCCTCGCCCGGCTGCTCGGCGACCTCGGGGTGAAGACGACGCTCCAGACGGAAGTCGTCCGCCTCGATGTGAAGGATCGCCGCGTGACGGCGGCGCGGCTTGCCGACGGCACGGCTCGCGAGGCCGACATCTTCATCTCGAACATGGAGGTGATTCCGGCCTGCCGCGACCTCCTCGGCGAGTCTCCTTCATCCCTGAGGCGCTTCCGCCGGTTCGAGCCGGCCTGCTCCGGACTGGTTTTGCACCTGGGCGTCGACCGCGAGTATCCTCACCTCGCGCATCACAATTTCTTCTACGCGAGGGACTCGAAGAAGCACTTCTCCGCGGTCTTCCGCGAGAAGACGCTCTCCGAGGATCCCACGATCTACCTCGTGGCGGCCGCGAGGACCGATCGCAGCCAGGCCCCCGAGGGCTGCGAGAACATCAAGGTGCTTCCTCACATCCCGCACATCCAGGATCCTCCCTTCACCAGGGAAGACTACCTCGCCCTCCGCGAGAGGGTGCTCGACAAGCTCGAGCGGATGGGGCTCGACGGTCTTCGCCGGCACATCATCGTCGAAGACATGTGGACGCCGGACGACATCCAGCGGATGTACTACTCCAACCGCGGGGCCATCTACGGCGTGGTCGCCGACCGCAGGAAGAACTTCGGCCTCAAGGCGCCCAAGAAGAGCGACCGCCACGACAACCTCTACTTCGTCGGCGGCAGCGTCAACCCCGGCTCCGGCATGCCCATGGCGGCGCTCTCCGGACAGCAGGTCCGCGACCGGATCGCGGCGCGTCTCTGACGCCGCCTTCGGCCGTGACCGGAGAGGAGCGCAGCGCGTTCATGGAGGCTGCCCAGGATGCCTGGGAGCCGAGGTCCTCCATGGACTCGGCCCGGCGGAGCGCGTAGGATGCTCCAAAGGAAGGATAGCTCCGCCAGGAGTCCGGCCGCCTTCCGTTCAACCGCGCAACCGAGGAGTGAGCCCATGTCAGAGAGAAACTGGACGCGACGAGAAGTTCTGAAAGCCGCTGGAGCCGTGCTCGCCTTGCCTTGTTTCCTGCCGCGCGAGGCGCTCGGACTGGGCGGCCGGCCCGGCGCCAACGAGCAGGTGAAGGTGTGCGTGATCGGACTGGGCGGGCGCGCCAACGGCGTCGTCGCCGATTGCCGCCAGCTCTCGGCGATGCGCATCGTCGGCGTCGCTGACTGCTTCAAGCCCCGCGTGGGGAGCTTCATCAAGCAGCAGGATGTTGAGAAGAAGTGGAAGGGCTACGAGGACTTCCGCAAGATGATCGAGGAGCAGAAGCCCGACGGAGTGCTGATCGAAACGACCACGCACGCGCGGGCGTGGATCACGATCATCGCCATGCAGATGGGCTGCGACGTCTACATCGAGAAGCCGATGTCTCTCTCGATCGCCGAGGGGAGGCACATGGTCGCCGCGGCCCGCAAGTACGACCGCGTCACGCAGGTCGGAACGCAGCAGCGCTCGACGCCCATGAACAACTGGGCGAGCGACCTCGTCAAGAGCGGAGCGATCGGCAAGGTGCACACGGTCCTCGCTCCGAACTTCGTCGGCCCGAAGAAGTGGACCGGCCAGCCCGCGGCGCCCATGCCGGAAGGCGCGAGCGATGGCTGGTGGGAGATCTGGACCAACCAGGCCGAGCTGCGGCCCTATCATCCTCAGCTCCATTACGGCTGGGCGATGTGGGACGATTACGACGGCGGCGGCGAGTGCTTCGGCGTCTCGGGTTGGGGCACGCACTCCTACGACCAGGTCAACCGCGGTCTCGGCACCGACGAGACGGGGCCGGTTTCGATCCTGCTCGAGGAGGAGGTCAAGGTCTCGAACACTGGCAAGTTCGTCACCGCTCGCGGCAAGGAGGACACCGGCGCCGATTACCACGCGATGGCCAAGCAGGTCGTCGGCCCGCGGGCGAAGATGATCATGACCTTCGCGTCGGGGGTCGAGATGAAGTGCCACCTGGACGGCGATGTCGGTCCGGGTCTCGGCGCCATCTTCATCGGGGATAAGGGCTCGATCGAGATCAACCGCAACAGCATCTCGAGCGACCCGCCGGAGATCATCACCGGGGCCGGCTCTCCGGTGCCCGCGGCGATGCGAGGGACGCCGCTCCACGTCCAGAACTGGCTCGAGTGCATCCAGTCGCGCGAGACGTGCACGGCCGACATCGAGTACGGCCAGCGCTCGTCCACGCTCTGCTACCTCGTGAACATCGTGCGCGAGGTCGCCAAGGCTGGAGAGACGCTCCACTGGGATCCGAAGAAGGAGCGCTTCACGGACTCCGAGGCCGGCAACAAGCTCCTCGCCCGCGAGCGCCGCAAGGGCTGGGAGCTGCCGGCCCTCGCCTGAGACCGACGCCGAGACCGATCCTGAGGACGACTCCGAGAGGGATGCCGATACCGATACGGACGTGGGTGCGGCTACCGTCGCCGCTGCCTGCTCGCATTCCGAAGAAGAAGAACTCACCACGGAGGTGCGAAGGCACGGAGAAGAGTTGGTGATGCTTCATGTCCTCACTGACTCCGTGGTCCATCCCACCTCCTTGGAAGATCGGAGGGTTTGAGAGGTTTTTTTGCCACTCACCGTTGCGGCTGCGGCTGCTGATGCGGCTGCGGCTGCCGCTGCGGCTGCGGCTGCTGATGCGGTTGCGGCTGCCGCTGCGGATACTGCTGCGGCCCGCCGACTTCGGACAGCCGATGCCGCTGCCTCCCGCCGGTGCCGCGGCCGATACGGATGCCTCCTGTGGTCGCCGCCCCCTCCTGCTGGCGGTCTCCGCGGCCCTTCCGTGGCGGCCCGGAGCGCAAGGCTCCGATTGACTCCTCTCGCCTTGGCCGTTACTATTCCGACCACTCATCGAAAACCTCACCTAGTCTTACCCAATCCTGTTCCACCGAGAGTCGCCATGAAGTTCCACCTGGTGCTGGTTAATGCCTCGATCGTCGTATCCGGGCTCGTCATGTGTCCCCTGTACCTCCGCGCCGACGCCGAGTGGCCTCAATGGCGCGGGCCGAACCGCGATGACATCTCGTCGGACAAGGGCCTCCTGACGAAGTGGCCATCCGGAGGCCCCGCTCTCGTCTGGAAGGCGACAGGCCTCGGAGGCGGATA
>JAFGKN010000107.1 GCA_016928605.1 Planctomycetota bacterium
CGGAACTTGAGTCCGTCCGGCAAAAAGCTCAGAATCTCCGCCCGGAACGCTTCGCTGACCGCCGCAGATCCTCGCTCCAGGGGAATGGACGATGATGGACAAGATCTCGAGACTCCTCGGACTCTCCGCCTCTCTGCTCATCGCGGGCTGCTCCGGAACGATCAACGAGTACCTGGTGCTCGCCCAGAGGGGCGACGTGGACGAGGTCCGCGAGGCGGTCCTGATGATCGGCTCCCTGCTCGTCCAGAAGGAGCAGGAGGGATACGCCTTCGACGACGGGGACGCAGAAGCGGTGAAGTACCTGCAGGCGGTGGCGCGGGATCACTCCGACCAGATCTGCCGCATGAGAGCCGTCTCCGCACTTCGCCGCCTGCTGGAGGTCGACTCGTCCGACATCTTCATCGCGGCCGTTCAGGACGATCGGTGGGGCGTCCGGCTGGAGGCGGCGAAGGCCCTGGCGGAGCGGCCGAGCCCGGAGGCGAGCCCGATCCTCGCCGAGCGGCTCAAGTCCGAAGCCCGCGACGAGGTCCGCATCGACATCATCAAGGCGCTCGCCAATGTGGGGGACCGGCGGGCGCTGCGCGCCCTGCTCGAGATCATCCTCTTCGATCCCGGCGGCAAGTATCAGGGAAACCGCCTCCGCGCCTACGACGCCATCCGGGCGATCAGCGGGAAGACGTTCCCTCTGGAGGACACGGAGGCCTGGCGGGACTATTACCGCAGCGAGTTCCCCGAGAGCCCGGACGAGGGCTCCGGTTGATGGTAGTCTTCTCGAGCGTAGCGGCGCACTCCTCGACGGCGAGCGCCCCGGCGCGCTCGCGCGGATCAGGACGACCGATCGCCCCGCGGCCGGTTTCGGATCTCCAGCCTTGAAGCGATTCTGGATCCTCACGTTCAAGACGGCTGTGGCGGTCGCGCTGCTCGCCTACCTGCTGCTCGAGCAGAAGATCCCGCTGGGCGATCTGGGCGCGCTCGGCAGCCACTGGCCGTGGTTCCTCGCCGCGCAGGGGCTCTACGGGCTCATCCTTCTTCTGGCCGCCTGGCGGTGGAGGATCCTGCTGAGGACCCAGGATCTGGAGTGCAGCCTCGGAGAGGCCTGGAAGCTGACCCTCATCGGCCACTTCTTCAACCAGTTCATGCTGGGCTCGACCGGCGGAGACCTCGTCAAGGCCTACTACATCGCCACGAACCACCCCGAGCGAAAGGCCCCCGCGATCCTGACGGTCTTCCTGGACCGCGCCGTGGGGCTCGTGGTGCTGCTCTCCGTCGCCGCGGTCGCGGCGCTGCTCAACATCGGGCTCCTCGCGGAAACGCCGTGGCTCGCGTCGCTGGCGATCTTCGTGGCGGCTCTGCTGCTGGGCTGCCTCCTCGCAGCGGGCCTCTTCTACGCGGAAAGGGTGCGATCGATCCGGCTGCTCCAGCGGATTCTCTCCCGCCTCCCCTTCCAGCAGACGCTGGCAGCTCTCTCGGGTGCGGTCTACGTCTACAAGTTTCACCCCCGCCGCGTTCTGTCCGCGCTCGCGGTCTCCCTCGCGCTCCACCTCTCCGTGATCACGGTGAACGCACTCTTCTGCCTGAGCCTGGGCCTGGACCTCCCCCGGATCCGCGCCCTCGTCCTCCTGATCCCGCTGGCCCAGATCATCATGGCCGTCCCTGTCTCTCCAGGCTCCTGGGGCACCTCCGAGGTCGCTTACCAGAAGCTCCTCCATCTCTGCGGGCTGACGGTCGGCGCCCTCGTCGCCATCCTGCAGCGGCTCACCTACTACCTGTGGGCCCTCTACGGCTGCATCGTCTACCTGAGCCGGCGCCGGAGGATCGGCCGCGTTCCGCCGGCCGAGGCCTGGATCCCTCCGCCCCGGCGCGAGGAGCCACCCGGGGACGCCCAGCGGGGAGGACTCTCGTGAGCGTCTGTCGGCTCGAGAGGGCCGAGAGACGAGAGACCACCTGCGTTTTCGGGCGCGCGCCATCCCTTTTTGCGGGGGAGGCGGTCCCTCCCCCGCACCGGCCGCGACACGCGGCCTCCCTCTCCACGGCGCCTGATGGGCGCCGGGCGCCTACGGCGCCTGTTCTTCGGTTCTGAAGCACGCCGGTATCACCCGGATCGCTCCATTTCTGAACGACGCCCGTTTTCGGGAGCCTCCCGGGAAAGGAAGAGGGGGAGGAGAGCCGACATATACAGCAGATCGCTTCGCCGGTGATGTCCTGCCGGGCGGGGCTGAGGCCGGCCGGAGCCAGGCCGTCCAGGCCGCCAGGTCCGCTCCCCGGCAGCTCATCCCAGCCAGAAGCGCGGCAAGGCTGCGCCGCAGAAGCATCGCCCGCTCTCCGCGCGCGGTGGGGGAGTTTCCCCCGTTTTTGCTCGCTTCGAGCACGAGTCCGACTAGAATACCGGAGAAGCGAATCCTCGGGATCGACGACGACAGAAAGGATACTCCCAGATGTTCTGGCTGCGTTGTTTCAGGCTCGCGGCGTCGGTGGCCGCCGAGATGGCCGCCGGGGCCGTCCACCTCGTCATCTTTCTCTTCCGCCGCCGGAAGGTGCGGGAGGAGATCCGCGGTCTCATGGAGCGTCCCGCCGCGCGAGCAGTCTCCTGTGCCGCGGCGACCCTCGTCTGGGCCTTCCTGACCGCCACCGGATGTGAATCGTTCCCCGGCAACTCCTTCGGGAAGCAGGTCGAGGAAGTGCAGTGGTCCGCCATCACCCTGGTCGAGCAGCCCCACTGGGCCGAGGATCTGCTCTGGGACCTGGAGCTCCTGGCGGATCCCGAGCTCGACCAGATCGAGGACACGCTCACGCTTCTGGGCTGGTGAGCGTCCGGGTAAGCGAGCTCGAGACGCTGCCATGAGAAGCTCTGCCGGTTGACTCTCGGCCCCGATCCCGCAGGCTCGCTAGCCTGGATGCCTCCGGAGGTTCCGTGGAACTCATCAAGGTGAAAATCAGGAAGGTCATCGGCCCGACCCCCAACGGCGCCGCGATCCTTCTCGGCAATGACATCAAGACGTTCGTCGTTTTCGTGGGATTCTACGAGGCCGCGGCGCTGATCCGCGAGATGAACAAGGAGCTGCCCGCCCGCCCCTTGACCCACGAGCTGATCCAGAACGTCTTTCTCGGATTCGATGTCACCGTCAAGCAGATCATCATCTCGTCGATCATCGAGAACACCTTCTGCGCGACGCTCATCCTGCAGCAGGAGCTGCCCCGCGTGGAGGGGCAGGAGACCGTGACGCGCAAAGAGGTGCGCATCGACGCCCGGCCCAGCGACTGTCTCGTCCTGGCCCTGAAGAACAAGGTCGATATCTACGTCTCGGAGGAGGTCTTCAACCAGGTCAAGGATGTCTCCACGGTGACAGCCGAGGTGGAGAGCAACCTGATGGGGCTGTCGCTCAGCGACGTGGACCTCGAGATGCGAGGTCCGGAGGGAAGCTCCGGCGCCCATGGCGTCTCCGACGAGGACGACGAATTCGATGACGATGACGATGACCTCTCCAGCGAGAGCGAGGAGAACAGCGATGAATATGAAGATGAAGACGACGACCGCTGAACCAGGAGGAATGAACCCGTGAAGACGTCCACCGCCCGCGCTTCCCGCGATACCGCAGCTCATCCCGCTCGTCGAGCGCTCACAGGCGGAGCACTCCTCGGAGGTTTGCTCCTGTGCGGCTGGATCGGACTCGCATCCCGGACGCCCGCGCCGCCGGCTGGCGGTGGGGGATCCGGTGGGGGGGATAGCGCGCCCGCGGCCCTTCTTCCCGCGGGCTTCCTGTCGGCGCCCTGGACTGCGTCGCTTCTCGGCGAGATGGGTGCAGCCTCCCTCGGCGCAGCGCAGGACGAGGGCGACTACCTCTTTCTTCCCAACCGCCGGACGATCTGGGTCGTGCACCGTCCGACCGGACGCATCGCCAACTACACCTTCCGCGAGACCCAGGAGAAGACCGTTCTGCGCTCGAGAGTCGTCACGATCGACCAGCGGGACTTCCCGCCATCCGACACGGTCTACCTGCTCAGCGACCGCAACCTCATGTCCGTCCTCTGGGTGTGCAACCAGAAGACCGGCGACGTGCAGCTCTGGGATCTGCGGAGCGACGGGGATATCTTCGCCGAGGGGCACATCGTGACGAGCATCGACCTGATGAAGAAGTGACGCGGCGGCGCGGGCCGCGGATGCCGCCGGCAAGGTCAGAAGCGGAGCGGAGACTTCCGGTTCCCCGCCCGGAGCCACTTGCCGGGCCGTCGCGGGCCTCGTAGACTCGAGTCCCCCGCCGCGCACCTTATCGGCGGTGGGGCGGAGCTGCGCCCAGCGTCCTCTCGATCGGAGCGCCCTGAATGCCGCGACTTGCCATCGCCATCGCCTGTCTCGCAGCCGCCGGCTGCTGCAGCGCACCGCCCGCCGTCGAGAAGTACTTCGACCGCAGAAGCCCCACGAGCGCCCTTCTCGGCCTCGCCTACAGCGTCGAGATCGGCAACTGGGAGTATGCGTACGACTCTCTGACCCTCGAGACCCGCAGCCAGATCAAGAGCCCTCTCGATCTCGAGATCTACACGATCTGGGCCGAGGACCCCGACTTCGGCATCGCCGTCCGCGACGTCCTGACCACCGCCATCGCCGTTCGCTTCCCTCCGGTCCCGGTCGCCGGCCGCGCCGACGTCGTCGCGATCCGCGTCTGGTACCCCGACGACGAGGCGCCCGAGCTCCCGAAGATCGAGCTCTCGGTCTTCCTCCAGATCGAGGAGGGCGAGTGGCGCGTCGACCTCATCCGTACCTTCGTCGTCAACTACCCCGAGCAGGTCCAGCCCACCTGAGCGAGCCTGCTTCCGC
>JAFGKN010000659.1 GCA_016928605.1 Planctomycetota bacterium
AGCTGTATCCGGTGCCGATGATCTTCGCGAGTCCGGCGAGGATGAAGAAGATCGAGGGATCAAGGCCTTCATCGCTCGACGATCCTTCTCTCTCGCGATGCTTACCGGGTTTCGCTGGCCACTCGAGGCGGGTAGCCCTTGGCTCCGATCACCAGGGTGGGCGGCGGCAGAAGCTCGATGGGCGATACGACGTGATAGAGGTACGATGGACTCTTCTTTCCCCAGATGAGCCCCTTCGAGTCGGCGATCACGCACCTCTCGTCCTTCTCATCCGGAGTGAGCACCCACCACGCGTTCTTGTCCCGAGGATTGACGATCCGCCAGTCCGGGCTGTGCTGGAACAGGTCCCTGCCATTCTCGTCGTAGAACCTCATACCGAAGCCCATGTGCGGCGGGCGCGCGTTGGTGAGCAGCACGCAGATGACATCACCCGCCCAGACCGTGACTGGGTAGTCGGGAGGAGACGTGCAGTTTCGCACGCTCTTCATGATCTGCGCACCGTTCAGGCGCAGCCAGAAGCGGTCATCGGCCACGGCGTGCATCTTCCCCCTGGCGTGGATCGGCTCCTTCGCCAGCACGTTTCCGATCTCGAGAAGCTTCTTCTCCACCAGCACCTTCGTGAGGCCGGTCAGTTCCGGCAGCGCCCTCTTGTACCACTGGGCGGCGTGCATCGCGGTGTTTCGGCGGCGAAGTCCCTTCCACTCCTCGGCCCGCGCCCACCACGCGTCCGCCAGGTCCGCCTGCTCGACGGGTGTCGCCGGGCCCGCGCATTCGGCTGTCGCCAGAGCCTGGATCGCCGGATCGCCGCCTTGCGCGAGGAGCGGAACGCCGCGGGACCAGTCTCCCTTGTCGAAACACAGGAACGCCCCCGAAAGGGCGGCCAGCTCGGCCGGCGCGAGCCCTGGATCAAGGGACTTCCGCATGGCGTCATGCGCTCTCTCGATATCATCGATGTCCCGCAGGCGGGTCCTGACCATCGTCCAGTGGTTCCGATCCTCCGACTTCCTGGCGGCGACGATGGCCACCTTCCCCAGGTCCCGAGCCGCGTCATAGCGGTCCAGGCGAAGCGCCTCCTCGAAAAGAGACAGGATCTCTCCCAGGAGAGCACGATTCTCCAGCGGGTCGTCGACCTCGGGCGCGACCTTCTCGAGCGCTTCGAACTTGGCGGAGAGGATGTCGATCGCGAAGAAATCCGCCACGCGGTCGACGGCTTGCAGCGCCGTTGAAAGGTCACCAGCCTCGCAGGCCACATCGATCACGAGCCGCAAGAGGACGTAGTGCTCTGCGCTGGCCCTGCCGGTCTCCAGGGACGTCTTGAGCATCTTCCGGCAGAGGGCCGTCTTCTCCTCGCGGCTGCGAGCGGACTCGATGCCTTTCTCGAACAGAGCGAGGACCTCCCTCCTCGCCTCCGCCAGCGCGTCCGCGTCGGGGACGGCTGCAAGCTCACCCTCGAGAGGAGAGCTCAACAGTAGAGCCGCTATCCAGGCACATGTCGTCATGAGGTCCTCTTCTCGCCGTTCTTTTTCTTCCGGGCCTTCCTGGCCTCTACGCCGTTCTCGCGCTGTCCGATCGATAAGCACCTTCGTCCCGGGCCGTGCAGGGCGTTTCGAGTCGACGCCCCTGACCTCGCTCGCACCTCTGGCCTTCTGGAGCCTGAACGCTCCTTGCGAGGCTCCTCCGCGGAGTCCAGCCTCTGGCATCACGGTAACCGCAGTTGATGCGGTTTCAACATCCAAAGTGGAGGGGCGCATTCAGGGTGGAGCGCGAGCCGGAGTGCTGAGCGCCTCGATGCGCCCGCTCCGCTTTGCCGCGGGAGGCGAGATCGTCCGCGCGCCGAGAGGAGGTCCGAAAACCGAGAGGACGACGTGCGACGGCCCGATGGATGCGCGGTCGCCGTGGAATGCGCGGCCGATGGATGCGGGTCTTTGGAGCCGGGAGGATCTGGCCGCAGGAGGGACAGATGCCGCCCGACCTCGACGAGAATACACGCAGATGATGTGACCGGCGGCGTTCGGCGACGGCGAGAAAAGCGATGGGATCTGACTATCGGCACGAGTGGACAGGCGTAAGATACACCTGGACCAGAACTCGTACGGCTCCTGCCGCGAAGAGCCGCCGAGCCGTCGAATCTGGGCTGGCTCGTGACAGCAAGGAACGCATTTCGATTCTCCAAGATCCACAAACGAGAAGGAGGAACCCTTCGATGTCCCGCACCACCCTGAAGACGCCCACACTGCGCATCGCCGCCGCCGTCCTCGCCGCCGCCCTGGGGGCGGTCGGATACCATTGCATCCGGCAGGTGTTCGCCGAGGAGGAGTCCGGCTGGAACCGAGGCCTCCCCCAGCAACACAAATCGATCTGGAAGGTCCATGACGACCGCCGCCCGAAGCCGCCTCCGGTCGCGCCCGGAGCCGAGTGCAGGGAACCGCCGGCCGACGCCATCGTCCTCTTCGACGGCGAGGATCTCTCGAGGTGGAACGGAAAGTGGAAGGTCGAGAACGGCTACATGGAGGCAAACAGCACGGGGAGCATCACGACGAAGGACTCCTTCGGCGACTGCCAGCTCCACATCGAGTACATGGCCCCCTCCCCACCCCAGAAGGGCGATCAGGCCCGGGGAAACAGCGGCATCATCCTGATGACGCACTATGAGGTGCAGGTCCTCGACAACTACGACAACCCGACCTACTCCGATGGCTACATCGGCGCCGTCTACGGCCAGCACCCTCCCCTCGTCCTCGCCTGCCGCAAGCCCGGCGAGTGGCAGACCTACGACATCGTGTTCCGCGCCCCGCGCTTCAAGGGGGAGACCGGCGATGAAGTTGAGGAGCCCGGACGGGTCACGGTGTTCCTCAACGGAGTTCTCGTCCAGCACAACGCGGAGATCTACGGCTGGGTGGCGTACCGCTCCCTGGCGAAGAACCGGCGCCACCCGGACAGGCTGCCTCTCCTGCTCCAGGACCACGGCGACAGGCAGCCGGTGAGATTCCGGAACATCTGGATCCGCGAGCTCGACCTCTCCTGGGAGGCCATCGACAACCGGAAGTGAGGGTGATCGGTACGCGGGTCTGGATCGAAAGCCGAAACTACCCGCCGGCCCGTGCTGGATCACGAGAGGAGAGCCCGCTCCTGCTGGGGATCATCCCTCCTCTTGAGTCTGCGTGCCTGGAGGCGAGCCTTTCTCGCTGCAAGCTCTCGCTCCTCGGCCGCGATATCTTCAGCGGCGGCTTTTCGAAAGACATCCTCCGCCCTCTCCTCGTCGATGAGGCCGAAACGGTAGTCGATGAGGGCCATCCCCTGGGCGCTGAACTCGGCCAGCTCGGCGGGCTCTTTCGCCCGCTCGTAGCTCGCGCAGCGGAATGTCCTCGCGAAGCTGAAGGTGAA
>JAFGKN010000660.1 GCA_016928605.1 Planctomycetota bacterium
CCGAGGGCGGCAGGCTCCGGCTGCGCATCGATGACGACCTTGTCGCGGCGGACGTCAGCTGGCCGCTGGACGAGATTCCGGGTCTTTCAGGGCGCTACTTCGCCGGCACCTTCAAGATCCGGCTCGCGATCGACGACGGCGCGTCGACGGTGGCGATCGAGGAGGGCGTCTCGGCCACGGGGCGACGCCTCTCCCGTTCTCTGAGGCGACGGCTCGGCCTGCGGCTCGAGGCGGCGCTCCATCGCCGCTTCGAGGCGGAGCTGCGCTCCATAGAGTCTCTCGATGTGAGGCAGGGCCGGATCTGGATCCGATGGATCTCCCCGTGATCCCGTCGCCGCTGCCCCCGGAGCTCCGGCGCGGCAGGCGTCCGGCGGCGGCTCAGCCCTGGAGGTAGCTCCGCAGCGCCTCGCGGACTCCGAGGCGGGCGCGGTGCACCCTCGACTTCACGGTTCCCAGCGGAAGCCCCAGAGCGCTGCCGATGTCGCGGTAGGACTCGCCCTCCAGGTCGCGGCGGACGATGACCTCCCGCGCTTCGGGATCGAGGCGCGAGATCGCCCGCTCGATCGTGCGCTTCACCTCGAGACGGAGGGCCAGGCGCTCCGGCGCGAAGCGCATGTCGGACGGCTCGCAGCCGCGCGCGTCATCGAGGAGAGGACCCACCGGCCGCGCGATCCGGGGAGGGCGCCGCTTCCTCGCGAGCCGCCGGGAGCGGAGCGTCCTCGCCTGATTGGCGACGATCCGCAGGAGCCACGTCCGGAAGCTGGACTCGGCCCGGAAGCTCTCGAGGCTGCGATACGCGGCCATGAGCCCCTCCTGGGCCACGTCGAGGGCGTCCTGGTAGTCCCCGAGGAAGCGGAAGGCAGTGGTCACGGCCTTCTGCTGGTGGCGGACGACGAGGCGGTCGAAGGCTCCCCTCTCGCCTCCGAGGACGGCCCGGACATCCTGCAGGTCGGCGTCGGCGGCGTCGGTCGCCCCGTCGGGGCGCGTGGCGGTCGCGTGCTCGATCACGATCATCCCCCGGAAGTCCCTCTCGGCAGAGGGCGCATCGGCATCCATCCGAGGAGCGCGGACGTCTCCGCGCCCGACAGAAACAGAGACGACGCCCGGAGGGGGAGTCTGAGGCTTTTTTTCGGAGGTCTTCCCGAGCCGCCGCGGCCGGTGACCTGCGGAGCGTCAATCGATTCCCTGCTCGCCCAGCCAGCGCTCGGCGTCGAGGGCGGCAGCGCAGCCGGTGCCTGCGGCGGTGATCGCCTGGCGGTAGACCTTGTCGATCACATCGCCGCAGGCGAAGACGCCCTCCACCGACGTGCGGGTTCTCCCCGGCTTCACGAGGATGTAGCCCTTCTCGTCCAGCTCGATCTGCCCGCCGAGAAAGCCGGTGTTGGGTATGTGGCCGAGCGCGTAGAAGACGCCGCCGCACTCCACGACGCGCTCCTCGCCCGTCTTGACGTTCTTCAGCCGGGCGCCGGAGAGCACGTCGTCGCCCAGGACGTCGACGAGCACCGTGTCCCAGAGGACCTCGATCTTGGGATGCTCGAGCGCGCGCTTCTGCATGATCTTGCTCGCGCGGAGCTCGTCGCGGCGGTGCACGATGTAGACCTTCGCGGCGAACTTCGTCAGGTAGGTAGCCTCCTCCACCGCCGAGTCGCCGCCGCCGATCACGAGCAGGACCTTCTTACGGAACATCGGAAGGGCGCCGTCGCAGATGGCGCAGGCGCTCATGCCGCGGCTCCAGAGCTTCTCCTCGCGTGGAACGCCAAGGCGCTTCGCGGTGGCTCCCGTCGCTATGATGAGGGCGTGCGTCTCCACCTCCTGCTCCGAGGTGCGCACGCGGAAGGGGCGGCGGGAGAGATCGACCTCCGTAACATCCTCCTGCGCGCTCCGCGCTCCGAACTCCTGGGCCTGGCGGCGGAAGCGGTCCATGAGGTCCGGACCGGAGATGCCTCCGTCCGGGAAGCCGGGGTAGTTCTCCACCTCGGTCGTCGTCATCAGCTGGCCTCCCGGGATGCCTCCGGCCGTGAATCCCTCGAGGACGAGCGGCTCGAGGTTGGCGCGCGCCGCGTAGATCGCGGCAGTGAATCCGGCGGGGCCGGAGCCGATAATCGTGACTTTCTCGCTCATGGATGTTCCTCTCGTGCCGCGGTTGGCAGACATGACAAGACGAGAGCCGCTCCGCCGTCGCGCGCGCCTGCGCGCGCACGGATCCGCCGAGCCAGCCCCGGAGCGCGGGAGATCGCGCGCCGGGAGCGGCGAGCGCAGCAGAGGCGTAGGACGCTCGAAGCCCAGATGATACCTGCCGGATCGAGAGCGTCCACCGCTTCGCTCCTGTGCCCTCCCTGTCTTCTCCCGGGCTCGGGCCGGAGCGCGGGGCTGTTGAGAGGAGGGCTCTCAGCTTGTAAGCTACTCGATCGCCGGTCGGCGATGCGGTGTGCAGCGCCGGCGCGGCGATGTCCCTGGCCGGCTGACTGACGGCGATGAAGGTGGGAGCCAAAGACTACTACGAGACGCTGGGCGTCGGCCGCAAGGCGACCGAGGAGGAGATCAAGAAGGCCTACCGGCGCCTCGCGCTCAAGCACCACCCGGACAAGAATCCCGACAACCGCGAGGAGGCAGAGAAGAAGTTCAAGGAGGCGGCGGAGGCGTACGAGGTCCTCTCCGATCCGGCCAAGAGGGAGGCGTACGACCGCCACGGCGACGCAGGCCTCCGCAACATGGGCTTCGAGGGATTCCAGAACGTCCGCACCGAGGACATCTTCGCCCACTTCAGCGACATCTTCGGCGACATCGGCGGCCTCGGCGACTTTTTCGGAGGGGGCTTCCGCGCCCGCCCGGTGACCCGCCGCGGCTCGGATGTCCGCTACCGGCTCGCGGTTCCGCTGCGCGAGGCGGTGCTCGGCGCGAGGCGCGAGATCTCGCTGGAG
>JAFGKN010000661.1 GCA_016928605.1 Planctomycetota bacterium
GGAGCGAAGCGCAGGCGATCTTAACGGAGTCGATCGTCGAGCATTCGCGACGAAGCTGGCGGGCGAAAGCGCCGGCCAGGTGCACAACAATTTGTGAAACCCGGCACTCAGGGGAGCAGCTCCAGAGTGACCGCGGCGAGGAGGGGGGCCGACGGGGTGCCCAGGTCGCGGAACAGGATCTCGCTCAGCTCCTCGGGCCGCAGCTCGACGACGAGGACGTTCAGGTGCCAGGGATCACCGCGGAGAGCGACCGCGGCCTCCGACGCGAGAGGCTCCGATGCCCAGTCGTCCGTCGTGCGTCCCGCGATGAGAGGGATCCGCTGCTCGGCGCCATCGGCGTAGCGGAGCACGTACTCCGCCAGCGCGCCGCTCTCGACGGCGCCCTCGTCGTCCGGCAGCCAGCCGTGCACGTTCCCCAGGAGGAAGAGCCGGCGCCCGGCCGCGCCGACGGGGATCATCGCCTCGCGGGGGAAGCGGGCCGAGCCCGAGCGCCCCTCCAGCACGATGAAGCCGCGCCCCTCGTTGCCCGCCGGATCGACGATCTCGAAGGGGACCCCCTCGATGCTCCTGCGGCCCGGCTCGAGGCCCGTGAAGAGGAATCGGCCCGGGTTCTCCACTCCGAAAGGGGCGCTGAAGGGATCGGCGTTCGCGGCGCGGCGGAGGTCGATCGTCCTCGCTCGGGAGCCGTCGAGCGTCGCATCGAGCGGCCATCGCACGAGCCCTTCGATCGGCCGCGCGGGGGGCTGCTCGCGGTAGATGCGGATCACCTCCTCGAGGCTCCAGCGCCGGCTCTGCGGCTCGCGCCGGACGATCTCCACGCCCGCGGGCGGCTCCAGGACGGGCCGCGAGCCCGGCGCGTGCAGCCGGATCCTGGCCGGAGGATCGCGGCGGGGAGCGCGCAGGCGGACGGTGATCCCCTCCGCCGTCGAGACCGCGCGGAGATCGAGCTCGCCGAAGCTCGTCGGCAGCCTCTCGAGCCGGATCTCGCAGCCGGGATCGAGCCAGGCGTCGGGAATGCCGGAGAGGAGATCGAGCTCGTCTCCCTGCTCGTGGACGAGCATGCGGCGCAGCAGGATCGAGTAGTTGGCGGCGCCGAGGAGGTGCGGGATCGTGTCGCCCCACGCGAACCGCCTGCGGTGGTAGATCCCCTCGGGGAAGCTGTGCGCCGCGGTCGAGTGAAAGAGGTACCAGTAGAACTCCTCGGCGACGGTCTCGTGCTCTCCGCGCGAGAGCGATGCCAGGGTGGTGTAGGAGGAGAGATAGGGATGGATGGCGGCCACGCGGCCGGGGCACCAGCGGATCGTCCCCTCGAGGAATCCGCCGCCGTGGCGCTGCCGGACCTCCTCCAGCGTGGCGGAGACGCGCGGGTCGTCCTCGTCGAAGAGCGGCAGCGGCCAGAGCGTCTCGGTGTTTCCCCAGGGAGTTCCCTCTCCCTCCCAGCTCGGCGGGAAGTGCGGGAGTCCGGTCCGCCTCCAGGCGGCGTCGATGCTCGAGCGGTACTCGCGTGCCTCGGCATCGAACAGGCGGCGGTCGGCCTGCTCGCCGAGAGCCTCCGCCGCCCGCGAGGCGCACAGGAGCCCCCTCAGGTTCCAGAAGTCGTAGCCGACGATGTGGTTCTTCCCCGCCCAGAGGTACTCGCCATCGGCCAGCGCCGCCGGCAGCAGGCCGGGAAACCGGGGATCGTCTCGCGTCGCTGCGCGAGCCTTCCGGATCCAGTCGGCCGCCCGCCGCAGGGACGGGTAGACGCGCTCGAGCCACTCACTGTCGCGGGTCATGACGTAGTGATGCCAGAGAGCCCAGATCGCCTGGCCGTTGGCGTCGAGCTGTCCCTTCTGGCTCTCGAAGCGACCGTCCGGCAGCTGGCAGCGGAGGAACGGCTCCATGGCGCGGCGCGCGATGTCGCAGAGGCCCGCCTCCTCGAGCTGCAGCACCTGGTAGGCGGCATCGCGGATGTAGAACCGGTCGTAAAAGCCCTCGCCGGCGTGGAGCTCTCCGCCGTCGAGGCCGATGATCTGGTGCACGAGGGAAGCGCGGTGCGCGTTCATCGCGCGGGCGTCGGGGATCTCGATGAGGGCTCCGCGCGCGAGGAGGTCCTTCCAGTAGCCGGTCGTCCTCTCGAGCCAGAGGCGGGCCTCCTCCTCGGAGCGGGAGGCTGCGCCGATCTCTCCCTCGCGGGGCACCGCGACCGCGGCGCTGCGCGAGCCGCCGGGATCGAGAAGCCACGCGGCGCGGTGGATCGTCTCCGCGGCGCCATCCTTCGCCGCGAGATCGAAGACGACCACGGCCTCGGCGGGCGCTGCGCCATCGTTGCGCGCCCTCACCGCCGTCCAGTTGATGTACTCCTCGCCGGCCTCCGGGCCGTCGTAGGCCGCCCGCCAGTCCTCGACGCGCGGGGACGGCGAGGCCCAGATGAGAGCCTCGTAGCGGACCGGGCCGTCGCGCGCCTCGATCACCACGACGGGGAGCCACCCCGCGAGCAGGGTCTTCGGCTCGCGGCGGGGCAAGGGCTTCGCGCCGGAGCCGCACCGGATGCGAAGCGACCGCCCCTCGCTGAGGAGCAGCCGGTGATCGGGCGTGATGCGGGTCGCGAGGGCGTAGTCCTTGAGGCCGACCGCAGACCAGGAGTTGGTGAAGTAGTCGTGGCGATCGGCGGATCCGGCCGCATCGCCCGCCGCATCGTCCGCACCGGCCAGCATCGAGAGCAGTATCCAGAGAGCCATGGCACCTCCTTCCGGGAGAGGCCATCATCGGCGCTCTGCGGGCCCGGGGCAACGACCTTTCCTGCGGCTCTTAGGGGCCGTAACGAGATAAACGCTTCATTTGGCGCTCAGATTTGCGTCAGATTCGGTCGCGACCGATTGAGCGGATTCGGAGGCGTATTGGTAAATACGCTGAGAATACGCGA
>JAFGKN010000108.1 GCA_016928605.1 Planctomycetota bacterium
CGCGCGCGGGCGCTCGACTACCACGGCCTCATCGGCGGCAAGCCCGTGGGCGTCGCGATCTGCGACCATCCCGACAACCTCAAGCACCCCTCCCCGTGGTACGTCATCCGGGACGATCCGATGAGCTACTTCAGTCCGGCCGTGCTCTGCTACGGGCCGCACACGCTGCCGGCGGGCCAGAGCTTCACGCTCAGGTACAGGGTGATCATCCACGAGGGCCGGTGGGACTCGAAGAGGCTCGAGCGGGAGTACAACGAGTTCGTGAAAAGCACACGGGCCGCCGGCGGACGAGAGAAGAGCACGAGCACGAAGACGAAAGAGTGACCGGCCGATCAGGCGCAACGGGTCGGCTTGCGGTCCTTGGCATGGCTCCTCTCTCCGCTCCGGGGAGGGGAGTTGTCCGCCGCATGAGCCGGCGGTATTTTATGCTGCGAGCTTCGATTCGAGGAGATCCGCTCGGCGAGATCAACCGGCGGATCCCAGGAAGCCGGCGAGGTCGCCGGATCCCTGAGTGGATCGTCGAGCCAGACAGCCAGGAGGATGTCTCGGGTGATCACCATCGATGGATCTCGCGGCGAGGGCGGCGGTCAGATCCTGCGCACATCTATCGCGCTTTCGCTCGTGACCGGCAAGCCTTGCCGCATCGTCGATATCCGGGCCGGGCGCAGGAAGCCGGGGCTGATGCGCCAGCACTCGGCCGCCGTGAGCGCCGCGGCGCAGATCGGCCAGGCGCGGGTGGAGGGCAACTCGCTGGGCTCGCGGGAGCTGACGTTCTTCCCCGCGGCCGTCCGCGCCGGCACCTACCGCTTTGACGTGGGCACGGCCGGGAGCTGCACGCTCGTGCTCCAGACCGTGCTTCCAGCGCTCCTCCGCGCCGGCGCTCCCTCCGAAGTCGTCCTCGAGGGAGGAACCCACAATCCCTTCGCGCCGCCCTTCGACTTCCTCGAGCGCGCGTTTCTTCCTCTTCTCGCGCGGATGGGCGCGAAGGTGGAGGCGGCTCTCGAGCGGCCCGGCTTCTATCCCGCCGGAGGCGGGCGGTTCACCGTGCGCGTCGAACCGGTCCCGCAGCTCTCGAGGATCGAACTCCTCGAGCGGGGTACCATCCGCCGGCGGCGGGCGAAAGCGCTCGTCTCCCGCCTTCCGGCGAACATCGGCCGCCGCGAGATCAAGACCGTCCAGGAACAGCTCTCCTGGGAGCCGGCCGTGCTGCAGGTCGAGGAGGTGAAGAGCTCTCCCGGTCCGGGCAACGTCCTTCTCGTGGAAGTGGAAAGCGAGAACGTCACCGAGGTCTTCAGCGGCTTCGGCGAGCGCGGCGTTTCCGCGGAGACGGTGGCCGAGCAGACGGTCAGCGAGGTTCTCGAGTACCTCCAGGAGGACGTGCCCGTCGGCCGCCACCTCGCCGACCAGCTCCTCATGCCCATGGTACTGGCAGGAGGAGGCGTCTTCCGCACCCTGCCGCCGACCCGGCACACACGGACCAACGTCGAGGTGATCGAGTCGTTTCTCGACATGAAGATCTCGATGAGGCCGATCGGCGGGAAGCGCTGGGAGATCGCGGCGTCCTCCTGACGGACTGAAAGCATCAACGTTGTCCACCGCGGCGGCTCACGGACAGAGCCTGGCTGCCGTTCAGCGCCGCTGAACGGATGCGGATCTACCTCTCCCGGAAGCACCGCACCTTGCCGTCGGTCATCGCCAGGTAGAGGCGGCCGGCGGTGGCGGCCATGCCGTCCCAGACGGGGAGCGCATCGAGCTCGCGCTCGAAGAGCTTCGCGCCGCCATCCGCCGAGACCGCCCAGAGGAGCGCGCCCTTCCGCCCTTCGAGCGCGGCCGCCTGCTCGGCCATCTTCCGGGCGACGTCCTCCTCTCCACGCCTCTCCCAGATCTCGTTCTCGTCGACGACGTCCGGCGGGCCCGCGATGAACAGCGTTCCGCGGGCCAGGACCATCGCGCGCGCCCAGAGCGGAGGGCTTCGCATCGACCAGCGCAGCTTCACCGCCGAGAGATCGGCGAGCGGCGCGCTCCTCGTCACGCTGCGGTTGAAGATCGCCCGGTTCTGCTCCTTCTCCATTCGCTCGTTCGCGGCGAGAGCGTGCCGGATGGCCTCGGCGTCGGGCTCCCTCGAGGCGCCGAAGAGATGGTACTCGAGCACCGGAGTCCAGACGAAGTACTCCGGCTGGCGCCCGAAGCCGTAGATCGAAGAGTCGTCGAAGACCAGGATCCTCCCCGCCGGCGCGAAGCGCCCCGCGCGGAACCACCAGTTGCAGCCCGAGGTGAAAGTCTTGCCGTACATCCAGTAGGTGCGGTGCCACCAGGAGTCGTCGAGGAATCCGGTGGGACAAAAGAGATGCCGGCCCTCGCCGATCTGCTCGCCGGCGCGGTCGAACGGCTTGTCCGCGGAGGGGGCGATCTGCTCCCGGCACCCCTCGAGATCGAACCTCTGCGATCGCATGTAGACGTGCTCGCCGTCGCTCGAGAGGATGTCCGGAAGCGCGACCGGCATGTTGAGGACGGAGACGTACTCCTGGAGGTCCTTGCCGCTGGCATCGCGCTCGTCGAGGATCGTCTCTGAGATGAGCTTGCCGCTTCGCGGCTCGAGGCGAAGGAGCCGCAGCCCGCCGTCCAGGAACGACGATCTCCCCGCGACGCAATAGAGCGTTCCATCCTGGACGAGCACGCTTCCGGAGACGGGCCAGGCGGACTCGAGCTGCTCGAAGGAGACCAGGC
>JAFGKN010000662.1 GCA_016928605.1 Planctomycetota bacterium
AACTTCGGGACGTAGACCTCGTCTCCCTTGTGGAGCGACCGCGCGAAGGCCTCGCGCTTCTGCCCCAGCGGCGTCGCCACCAGGAGGCGGTGCACCCTTTCCTCGAGATCGTCGACGAGCGGACGGTGGATCTGGGGGACGTTCTTCAGCTTCTCGACCAGCGGCACCAGCTCCTCCTGCGCGGCGCGCATCCGGCGGTCGACCTCCAGCTCCGCCTCGACGTCGAGCACCTCCTTCCGCGCCTTCACCTCCTCCACCCGCTCCTCGTACTCGCGGGCCTCCTTCTGCACCCGGCGGCGCACGCGCTCGGCCCGCCGCCGCTCCTTCTCCACGCGGCGCCTGGAGATCTCCATCCTCGAGATGATCTCGCGCGTGGGAGCCTCCACCTTTGAGATCTCCTGCTCCGCGCGGTCGATGATCTCGCCGTCGATGCCGAGTCGGCGGGCGACCGCCAGGGCGTTCGAGCTGCCGGGGACCCCCATCAGGAGCCGGTAGGTCGGCCTCAGGCTCTGCGGATCGAACTCCATCGCGGCGTTTTCGACGCCCTCGTGGATGTAAGCGTACTGCTTCAGGCTGCCGAGGTGCGTCGTGATGATCGCGTTCCAGCCCCGCTCCCGGAAGGCATCCAGCAGCGCCGTGCCGAGCGCCGCCCCCTCCAGGGGATCCGTGCCCGAGCCCAGCTCGTCGAGGAGGATGAGCGAGCGGTCCGTCGCGCTCCGCAGCACCTCGGCCACCTGCCGGAGGTGCGACGAGAACGTGCTGAGGCTCTGCTCGATCGACTGCTCATCGCCGATGTCGGCGAAGACATCCTGGAACAGGGGCACGCAGGAGCCTCGCTCGGCCGCGATCGGCACGCCGCTCAGCGCGAGCAGCACGTTGAGGCCCACCGTCTTGAGCGCCACCGTCTTCCCCCCGGTGTTGGGTCCGGTGACGATGAGGATGCGGACGCCCCTCCCCATCCGCAGATCCAGCGGGACGACGCGCGCCTCGACGGCCTCGAGATCGACATCGCGCAGCCCGCGATGGCTGTCCCTGGAGAGCCACAGCAGGTACGGATGGCGGGCGTTGCGCAGCTCGAGCGATCCCTCGTCATCGATCCGCGGCGCCTCCAGCTCGAAGGCGGTCGCGAAGGAAGCCTTGGCGTAGGTGAAGTCGATGCGGGCGAGGCGCCGCTCGAGCCGCTCGATCTCCTGCCGCCGGTCGAGGAGCTTGCGCGTCAGAGCCCAGAGGATGAGGGAGACCTCGGCCTTCTCATCCTCCACCTTGTCGATCAGCGCGTCGCCGTCGGAGACGATCTGCTCCGGCTCGATGAAGAGCGTGGCTCCGCTCTGCGATCGATCGCGGATCGGCCCGTGGATCCAGGATCGGTACTCGGCCTTCACGGGCAGGAGATAGCGGTCGTCCTTCACCGTGACGCCCCCCTCCTGGAAGCACTTCCGGAGGTGTCCCTGGCGGAGGATCGAGGCCGACCGGTGGCGCAGCGTCTCGCGCAGCTCGCGGATCTCCTTCCGCAGGCCCGCCAGCTTCACAGTGGCCTCGTCGCGGACATCGCCCGACGGCTCGATGGATCTCGGAATCTCCTCGCGGAGATCCGGCAGATCCTCGAGCCCGGCCGCGAGTCGAGCGAGGTGAGGATAGAGATCCGGATCCCTCGAGAGCACCGCCCGGAGCGACTGTCCCGCTCGGATGAGCTCCACGACGCGGTAGAGGAAGTCGGGCTCGGCAGGACGTCCCTGCTCGCGGATCGCGCGGATGCCCTCCGCCGCCTCGGACAGCCCGGAGAGCGGCAGCCGGGCGACGCGCATCAGCTCGCACAGCTCCGTCGTCTCGGCGTGAAGCGCGCGGAGGCGGGCTGGATCCGCCAGGGGCTCTATGCGCGCCGCGACCTTCCGTCCCAGCGCCGACGCGGCGTAGGACGTCAGCACCTCGCGGATCCGGTCGTACTCGAGCACCCGCAAGGCATGCTGGTAGTGGTCAGGGAGGGCCATCAAAGACCGCGAAGAGCCTCGAGGATCTCTGCCTCCTCGGGAAACCGTCCGACCTCATGCTTGGAGAAGATCATCTTGCCATCCGCGATGATATCGAAGATCCCCCCGCCGCCCTTGATGAGCTTCGGCTGGATGCCGTACTCCTTTTCGATCGCCGCGGCCATACTGGTCGCGCGAGGCGTGTAGTTTCACTGAACGCAGTACTCGATGGAAAGCTTCTTCATTCCTCTTGCTCCTGAGAATCTCGACTGGCGAACGGCCGCGGGCTGGCGGCGTGCCAGCACCGCTCGGCGGTCATCCTCTCACTTACGGGCCTCTCGAATCCATTGCAACACGTCCCGCACGTTTTTCTCGAGCGCGGCCCAGTCGCGCCGAGCGACGATCTCCCTGGTGATCAGCTTCGAGCCCATGCCCAGCACCACGGCTCCTGCCTCGATCCAGGCGCGCACGCTCTCCGGCGTCGCGTCGACCCCTCCGGTCGGCATGACCGATGACCAGGGAGAGGGGCCCCGGAGCGCGCGGACGAAGCCGGGCCCCCCCACGCTGCCGCCGGGGAAGATCTTGACGATCTCGCACCCGAGCTCCTCCGCGGCGGCGATCTCCGTGGCGCTGCCGCAGCCGGGGCTGTACGGCACCTTGCGCCGGTTGCAGAGGCGCGCAACCTCCGGGTTGAGCACCGACCCGACCACGAAGCTCGCTCCAGCGGCCACGTAGAGGGCGGCGATGTGCGGATCCCCGATCGACCCGACGCCGAGGATCATGTCGGGCAGCTCGGCGGCGGCCCGCTCGATGAGAGCCTCGAAGACCCGGTGGGCGAGGTCCCCGCGGTGCGTGAACTCGAGGAGGCGCGAGCCGCCCCGCCGCACGGCCCTCGCCACCTCGAAGGCGGTCCCGGCGTCCGGATGGTAGAAGACCGGAACGAGCCCGCTCTCCACCATGGTGTTGAGCACGGTCAGTCGAGAGAATCGAGCCATCGCGGCCTGCGCTCCAGATCGAGGTCTCGCCGTCGGGTCGACGAGCTGCCGGCAAAGCGGAGAAGCCTCCGCTCCCTGCGAAGGCTCCCCAGCATACGCGCGGGCCTGCAGCTGTGCAACGGCCGGCCGCCCGCAGCAGCGCTGGCGCACTCCTGGCCGGCAGAGGCGTTGCGGAGACGAGGAGCCTGCCGGTAGACTGCCGCCCATGTTTCCGACCCTCTCGCTGATCGACTGGAGCGTGATCATCGTCTACCTCCTCGGCGTCGGCCTGGTCGGCTACCTCGTCTCGGGCCGGCAGGCATCCACGCGCGACTACTTCCTCGGCGGCCGCTCCCTGCCCTGGTGGGCCGCCGCGCTTTCCATCATCGCCACCGAGACGAGCGCGGTGACCTTCATCGGGATCCCCGCGAAGGCTTTCACGGGCGACTGGTCCGTCCTCCAGCTCGTCCTGGGCTTCGTGCTCGGCCGCATCTTCCTCGCGCTCGTCTTCGTCGCCGTCTTCTACCGGAGCGACTATCTGACGGTCTACGGCTTCCTCGAGCACCGCTTCGGCCCGAAGACGCGCAGCGCCAGCGCCCTCTTCTTCATCCTGGGACGCCTGGTCGCGAGCGGCGTGAGGCTCTACGCCGCATGCCGGGCGGTTCACTTCGCGACGGGCATCTCCATCTCGACGGTGATCATCGCGCTCGGCATCTTCGGCATCCTCTTCACGCTCGTGGGCGGCATCCGAGCGGTCGTCTGGACCGACGTGATCCTCGGCCTGACGTTCGCCGCGGGCGCCGCCGTCTCGATCGCTTTCATGGTCTTCTCGATCTCCGGCGGGCTGCCGGCCATCCTCTCCGAGCCGTGGCTGGCCGAGAAGCTGAACGTCATCCGCTTTTCCTTCGACCCGGCAGACAGCAGCAGCCTCATCGCCGGCATCCTCGGCGGGTTCGTGCTGACGCTCGCCACCCACGGCACCGACCAGGACATCGCGCAGCGCATGCTCACATGCCGCGACTCGCGCTCCGGCCGGCTCTCCGTCATGGGCAGCGCGGCCCTGATCCTGCCGGTCTTCATCCTCTTCCTGGCGGTGGGGACGGCGCTGTTCGCCTACATCCGGCTCGCCGCGGGCGACCTGGCGTGGCCCGAGCGCGCCGAGGACAAGTACCTCGTCTTCATCGTCCGCGACCTGCCGGTGGGGCTCTCGGGATTCGTGATGGCCGGCCTGCTCGCCGCCGCTCTCTCCAGCTTCACGTCGGCGCTCAACGCGCTGGCCTCCACGAGCATCGGCGACTTCTACCGGCCTCTGCGGCTCGCGCGCCGCGAGCTGCCGGAGTCCCACTTCCTCCGCGCCTCGCGCGCCGCGATGCTGCTCTGCGGCGGCGCGCTGATCCTCTCCGCGCTGGCCTTCATCGACAGCGAGGAGAACATCTTCAACCTCGCCATCAAGGTCTTCGGCTACTTCTACGGAGCGCTTCTCGGCCCCTTTCTCGTCGGCATCCTCACGCGGCGGGGAACGGATGGATCGACGCTCGCCGGGATGCTCTGCAGCCTGCCCGTCGCGCTCCTCCTCCAGATGCGCGAGTACGCGGCGGCGCCGCACCTCGCCCCGGCGATCTTGCGCAGGCTGATGGAGGAGATGCCTCGCGCCGCCCGTGACGCGATCGAGCTGGTGCCCGAGATCGCCTACCCGTACTGGATCATCATCACGACGCTCGTCTGCGGGGCGGTCGCCCTCGTCCGATCCGGCAGGTCCGCGCGCCGCTGATGGCGATCGCCGCGCCGCTCAACCTTCACCCACCGCCCGCTCGATGTGGCGCGGGCGGTCGAACCAGTTCTGGATGGTGCGGATCGTCAGGCTGCGGTCGATCTCCCTGCCGTGGAGGTCGAAGAAGATGTACGTCGGAAAGAACTTCACCCCCAGCCGGTTCGCCAGCTTCAGGTCCGGGTCGTGGATGACCGTGAAGCGGACGTTCTCCTTCTGCACCCAGAGGTTGATCTTGAGGCGGTCGGCGCTCGAGCAGACGCTGACGAGGTGGATCGGCCCTTCCCGCACAGCGAGAGTCTTCATCCCCTCCAGGTCCTCGATGCACTGGAGCTCCTCGGTGTTCCAGAACGCCAGGACCATCGGCTGGTCGATGAAGTAGGGATAGACCCACTGGTTGCCCCTCATGTCGTAGAGCGCGAGGCCGGCGCTCCGGCATCCCCCGCACCAGAGAGCCAGGCAGCACGCGGTCAGCAGCCATCTCCTCTTCACCGCTCTTCCCTCCTCGAAGTCAGGTCCGGTCGCCGAACTCCACGGGGCTGTTCCCGTAATCCAGCAAACACGCTTCTCATCGCGGCACGCAGTGGTTATAGCAGACGGGGCTCGGATCGCAAAGCGGTCCGCAGCGAGCGGTCCACCCCGCGGCGGTGACCCGGCCGGTCGCCGGCATGCCATGACCCCCACCGAGTTCCTGCTGCTCGCCCTCGCGCTCTGCGCCGTCGCGGCCGCGGCGGTGTTGCTGGGAGGCCGCCGCCGCGAGGAGGGACTCGCGCCCCTCGAGGTGACGCGCTGGCGGCGGTTCTGGGTGCATGCGGGCGAGGTGGCGAGAGGCGATGCGGGGTCGCTGATCGTCGAGGAGGAGCCCGGAGGAATCCTCCTGCGCCGGCTCGCACCAGCGACCGAGGCCGTGCCCCTGCTGGCCGCCAGAGATGCATCCGGCCCCGCCGACATCGCTCTGAGGCGCCGGTGGCTCAGCCTGCGACCTCACTGGACGCTCCGGCTCGGCGGCCGGCCCTGGATCCTCTTGCGGAGCGACGGCCCGGGGGGATTCCCGGCGATCCGGCCGGCTCGCGCTCGCACCCATCCGTCGCTTCCCGACCCCGCCGCGCTCGAGCTCCACGGGAGTCTCATCGACCGCGAGTACGAGATCCGCCTCGGCGGCAGGCTAGCCGCTTCGGTCTCCTGGCAGGATGAGGGGGATGCGGCGGGCGAGCGGGACGAGCGGGGCGAACGGGACGAGCGGGACGAGTGGGACGAGGACGAGGGCGGACCGGAGGGGCGGACCTGCTACCTCGTCGAGATCGTCAAGGGCGCGGAGCCGCTGCCGCTCATCGCCCTGGCTCTGGCCCTCGAGATCGCGGCGGCGGGCCAGAGCTCCTAGCCGCACCGATCAAGGCGTGCCCGCTACTTCCTGCTCTTCGCGGCCGCGTTGAGCTTCCTCGACTGCTCCGTCGCCGTCACCACCGCGCTGATGAGCATCGCCCGCAGGCCGCGCTCCTCGAGCTCGTGGATGGCCGCGATGGTCGTGCCGCCGGGCGTGGTCACCTGGTCCTTGAGGGTCGCGGGATGCAGCCCGGTCTCCTTGACCAGCTTCGCCGCCCCGAGCACTGTCTGCGTGGCGAGCTTCATCGCCACGTCGCGAGGCAGCCCCATCTTCACGCCGCCGTCGCAGAGAGCCTCGATGACCATGTAGATGTAGGCGGGGCCGCTGCCGCTCAGGCCGGTGACGGCATCCATCAGCTCCTCCTCCACCACGACGACATCCCCCACCGCCGAGAAGATCGCCTGGGCCAGGGCGAGGTGCTCGGCGCCGCCCGGAGGGCAGATGCAGATGGCCGAGGCCGCCGAGTCGACGGTCGCCGCGATGTTCGGCATGCAGCGGACGACGGGGTTGTTCTTCCCGAGCTGATCGCGGATGTAGCCCGCCTCGACGCCGGCTATGATCGAGATCACGAGCTGCCGGGAGGTCATGGCGTCGCGCAGCCGATCGAGCACGCTGTTGAGCGTGAGCGGCTTCACGGCCAGGATGATGATCTCCGCCTCGCTCACCGCGGGCACGGGATCGGTGGCGGTGTGCACCCCGTAGTCGGCCTGGAGATCCCTGAGCTTTCCCTCGTGCACGTCGACGACCGTCAGATTCTCAGGAGGCGTCAGCCTCGCCTTGAGGATCCCCCTGACGAGCGAGTGCCCCATGTTCCCCCC
>JAFGKN010000109.1 GCA_016928605.1 Planctomycetota bacterium
CCGGCGCCGGCTCGCTGCGCTCGAGCGGCGCCGCGCGGCGATGCGCGGGTTGCTCATCCCATGGCGACCGCCGAGGCGTTCAGGCTCAGCTCGAGGAGGCTGGCGAGCGGCCCTCCCCCGCCGACCTGGTGAAGCCCCTTCAGGAAGTTGCGAAAGTCCCGGCGCTCGTCCCGCCTCTTGAGGTGGGCATGGACGCCCTCTGCGTCGATGATCCAGACCTCGAAGGCCCCGCGCCCGTCGCTTCGCGGGAAAAGATGCTTCGGCGACATCCCTTTCCACCCGATGCCAGCGTCATGGATGCGCCTCATCGTCGCCATGGTCGCCGCCGCGAGCGCGCGCATCTCCTCGTCCGCCAGCTCGCCGGCCCGCGAGGCGCTCAGCCAGTCGGCGAGCGATCTCTGTGCGGGCACTTCCCGGGTCACGACCGCCGAGCGCACCCCCAGGGGAGCGCAGAAGAGCGCCAGCGGCTCGGCGGCCTTCAATCCCGCGCTCCGCAGCTTCTGGAGGCCCTGCCATTCTCGCACCGGATCAGGCTGGAACATGCCCCCCCGCAGCGCGTCCCCCAGCCGCGGCAGAAGACGCGGCAGCTTCCACTGCCGCTTGATGAAGAGGCGCACCGGCTGGCCGTCCGCCGCCCTCGCCTCGGCCACGGCGACCTCCTTGTGACCGTGGCGGCTCGTCTCGACCGGCCGGCCGGCTCCGAACGCCGACGTCAGATCGGCCAGGCCGTTCGACTGGAGCAGTGCGCGCGTTTCTTCCGACGCGAAGTAGGCTCTTTCTTTCAACGCGTGCGTCTCCCTTCACTTGACTCGCCTGCCCCCGCTTCTACAATCGACAGCGCGGACCGCAGAGCACTCGCCTGCGGCCACCGCTACACCTGACCTGGCGTCTCCCCGCGCGCGGCGGAGAGCACCCAGAGCCGGTCCGGGGCCGGCCCCGTCGGGGGCGCGGCTCTCAGCCGGTTCTGTCCGCCCGCCGAGGCACGTTTCCCGAGGCAGCCGAGCTCGAGACGATCATGCTCATATTGACGTGGATCCGGCGCATTTACAAGATCCTCAGCAAAGATGGCTCTCCGGCCGCCATCGCCTTCGCCGCGGCCTTCGGGCTCACCGCGGGATTTCTCCCGCCGACGGCTGGCCTGACGATCCTGCTCATCCTGCTCGTGCTTCTCATCCGGGTGCAGATCTCGACCGCCATCGCCTTCTGGGCGATCGGATCGCTCGTCCGGCTGCCCGCCTCCGGGCTCTTCGCCTGGATCGGCGAGAGGCTGCTCGAGGCCGAGCCCTTGAGGGCCTTCTGGAAGTGGTTCGTGGGTCTACCTGTTGTGGCCTGGCTCGACCTCGACTACTACGCGGTCCTGGGAGGAGCCGTCGCTGGAGTCCTGCTGGGCGGTGCTCTCTTCGAGCCGCTGCGGCGGATCGTCATCGCCTATCGAGCGTACGCCAAGGACCGCCTCGAGAAGAGCAAGTTCTTCCGGTGGCTGATGAGGCTCTGGATCTTCCGCCTTCTTCGATTCGTCTTCGTGGGGACGAGCTCATGAATCCACTCCGCTGGCTCCGCTGGAAGCTGCTCGTGGCCTTCCTGGTCATCGGCGGCGCTCTGTACCTCTTCGGCCTCGATCCCCTCGCCAAGTGGAAGGTCAACGATCTGGGCTCTCTCGGAGAGAAGGCGCGCTGGACGGTCGGCGGGATCGACCTGGGGATCCTCACCGGCGATCTCTCCCTGGCGGATCTCCTGGTGGCCACGGCGCGCGCAGCCGGCGGCGTGGCGGAGGCGCCGGAGGGCGCGCCCGATGAGAAGGAGAAGGTGCTGAGCGCCGATGCGGCCGAGATCGAGCTGAGCATGAACGGCCTCCTGCGAAAGCGGTTCGTCGTCGACCGCATCCGCGTCCGCGCGCCGAACCTGCGCGTGGACCGGCGGCCCGACGGCTCGACGAACATCGGCGACCTGGCGGGCACGGAGACCGAGGCGGAGGCCGAGGAGGAGGCGGGAGAGCCGACCGACTGGGTCGCGGCCGCCAAGAAGTGGTACGAGAGGATCCAGAAGTACCGAGAGAAGCTCTCGAGGAAGAAGGGCGAGGGGCGCGAGGAGGGCGAGGACGGCTCCCCCGAGGCCGCCGGGCCTGAACGCCGCCGCGCTCTCTATGTCTTCGAGGACCGGCCGGGCATGGTCATCCACGAGGTCGTCGCCGAGGGCCTGGAGGTGGACTTCTCGGACGCCTCGGCCCCGTCGCCGCTGCCGTCCCTGAAGAACGGGCTCGTCTCCGTCACGGGGCTCTCGAGCAGCCCGTCCGTGCACGACGCCCCGATCGGCTTCAAGGTGGAGGGGGACCTCGAGGGCTCTCGTCTCTCGCTCCAGGGCGAGATCGACCTGACCGGTGATGTCTCGAAGTACATGACGGAGATCCGCACGGGCCCGCTGCCCGCGAGCGTCATCCAGGCCTTCGTGGGGAAGTCGCTCCCGGTCGAGATCTCGGCGGGGACGGTGGAGCTCAGCGCGAAGCTCGGTCTGGACGGCGACGAGAACCTGCGGATCGAGCCGGTCCTCCTCACGTTCCAGGGCGTCCGCCTCGGCGAAAAGGCAGAGCACTCCCGCGTGGCCGGCGTCGACGCGAAGCGGTTCGTGACCGCCTTCAACGAGGCCTCGGGCCAGCTCGGCTCGGAGCCGATCAAGATCGCGGACCTGAAGATCACCGGCACTCTCTCGAGCCCGCGCTTCGAGTGGGGAGAGACGGTGCTCGACCTCGTGCGCCAGGGAGGCGAGGCCTTCGCCCGCGCGCAGCTGGCGAAGGCGGAGCAGAAGGCCAGGGAAGCGGTCGGAGAGCAGGCCGAGAAGCTCAGGAGCGAGCTCGGGGAGAAGATCGACGACGCGATCGGCAAGGAGCTGGGCGATTCCCCGCTGGGCGAGCAGATCCAGGATGCCGTGAAGGAGGCCGGAGCCTCCCTTCCCGACGCGACGAAGGAGGTCGAGAAGACGACCCGCAAGGCGCTGGAGGGCCTCGGAATCTTCAAGGACAGGAGCGCGGCGCCGGAGAAGAAATGACCGGCTGACGGAGCGGGAGAACTTGGAATACAGCGCGGAGCGCGGTCGATCGCCTGGACTCAGATGGAATACTTCGCCTGCGGCCTGATCGGCGTCGCCCTCGGCTCTCTCATCACGTTTGCGGTCTTCGTCTACCTCCTCCGCCGGAGGGAGGATCGCGATCTGATCGAGCGGCGCCTCCGCGCCTGCCTCGAGTACCGGGAGATCCTGGGAAACCTGAGCATCGAGGCGGAGGCGAGGGAGGGACGGGGCCAGCTCGACGACCGCGTCCTCGCCCAGATCTGGAAGAACATCGAGGCTTTCTGCCGCGAGTTCCGGCTGACGAGCTGGATCCTCTGCCCCGCTGACCGGCGCGCTCTGGGGAGGATCGTCGACGCCTTCGAGCGGGAGCTGCGCGCGTATCGCGCCGCCGCCTCCGCGGGCGGGAGCGTGCCGGCTCCGACGGGAAGCCTCATCCAGAAGATCGCCGACCGTCGCGATGCGGTCGACCGCCTGCTCCTGCGCGCGGTCGCCCGCGAGCACCGACGGCACCGGTTCTTTCGCGGATGCACGGGGGAGACGGAGAACATCGCCGTTTCCGCTGCGGATGCAGAGCCGCCGCCGCGACCGGAACGTCCGGTCCCGGAGACAGGCGCGGGCGGCGAGAGCGCCGAGGGAAGCCCCCGAGGCATGTCGTCCTGAACCTTCAGGCAAGGCGCAGAGAAACCGATGCTGGAGATCACGCCGCGCCCTCCGAGAGGAAGCAGTCTCGTCGCCTGCGCCGTCCTGGCTCTGGCCGCGGCCGCAGCGCCCCGCTCCCCGGCCGGCCTCGATGAGGAGCTCGGCCCGGAGGATCTCGACGCTCGCAGGAAGAAGCTCGAGACCTGGGCCCACGAGCCGATCAGCCTGAGCTCCGCCACCTTCAGGATGCTCGTGGACCGCCGCGACGGGAGCTTCGTCCTGACCGAGCGCACCTCGGGAGCCGCGCTGTTCTCGACGCTCGAGCACCGAGGATTCGCCGCCGTCGAGATGGCGGACGGGAGGATCCTGCCCGCCGACCGGCTCGAGTCTCTCGACGTCGAGGGAGAGCGCATGCGGTGGCGGGCGGCGTCGACCGGCGGCGAGATCCCTCCCCTCTCGATGGAGATCGCGGAGGATGAGCGCACGGGGGGCGCCCGGATCTCCTTCGAGGTGGAGAGCGAAAGCCGCGCCGCCATCCGCTCCGTCCGGCTCCTCGACGCCGCGCTCTGGACCTCCGATGCCGACGGGGGAGGCGTCGCCGTGCCGCGCGGCGTCGGAGAGTGGATCGCCGCCGGCGATCCGGAGGACGTCGATCTAAACCTCGAGGGGCCGCCCTGGCGGCTGAAGGCGCCCGAGTCGCCGGACGAGCACATCCCCTCGGCGAGCTACAGCGCGCCCTTTTTCGGAGTGAAGCGCGGCGAACTCTCGCTGCTCGTCTTCTGGGAGCGCCGCGACGTCTCGCTCCGGATCGAGAGGCGCAGCGTCGGAGATCCGAGGTTTCCGGGCCGGCGGGGCGTCTTCAGCTCCGTCATCTTCCCCTCCGGGCGCGGCGAGGTCCATCTCGTCGCCAGCTCGCTGCCGATCATCGGCCTTCTCGACGTGAGCCGCATGTACCGCGAGATCAAGACTCGCGATGGCGCGCTCGAGTCGCTCCGCTCCAAGGCCGCCGGTCCGCCGGACCTCGCGGCTCTTCTGGGCGCGGTCTTCTTCCGTCCCTCGCTCGCGGGCAACCCTCGCCCCCCTCTGGCGACGGGCGAAGCGCGCAGGACGTTCGAAGACGTGGCGCGTCTCGCCGAGCACATGAAGGAGAAGCTCCAGATCGAGGCCGCCGCGTTCATCCTCGACGACTGGATCGGTTCAGGGCAAGGAGAGGAGCATGAGCTCTGGCCGGCGGCCGTCGAGTGCGGCGGCGCCGGAGCTCTCGCCGACTGCTCGCGGCGCGTGCGGGAGGCGGGATACCTCTTCGGCCTCGCCCTCGACCGCGACCAGCTCGTCCGCGACCGCGGCGCGTCCAGGCCGCGGGGAGCCGAGGCCTGGAAGGCGGCGGAAGAGACGGCACGCTCGGCGGGAGGCTACGAGGCCCTTGAAGAGCGCTTCGAGCCGCAGATGCTCTTGATCCGCGAGCCGCCGGGCGAGGAGGCCGCGGAGATGGATGCGCTCGAGGAGCTGCTGCGCGCCCGCGACGGGCTCGCCCGCTACACGCGAGAGGTCTTCGGGCTCTGGGGGAGCAACATCCCCGGCGAGCCTTCGGTGGGCTCGGCGGGCTGCTGGGAGAGCGCGTTCACGCTCCGGGACGCGGAGGGGAACCGCTCTCCGTATCCCCTGCTCGCCGGAGCGTACGGACAGAGCGTCCGCCTCCTCCTGCCGCGGGGAGAGGGCCTCGGGCCGGACGACGCCGAGGGTTTCCTCTGGCATCTCCTGATCGGCGAGGCTCCGGCCTACTCGCTCGAAGAGGCGCCGGGCGCCGCGACAGGCGCCGGAGAGCCGCAGCGGCGGCCGGCCGCGGATCCGCAGAGGGCGTGCTTCTCCCGCGAGGGGGGCTGGACGCGGGGGATGGGCCTCAGCGCCCGCGACATCTTCATCAAGAACACGTCCGAGGTCGCGACGGCGGTCTCGCGCATCCGACTCCGCGAGCCGCTCGTCCGGCATCAGCTCCTCACCGCCGACCGGCTCGTGCGCGAGAGCCACTTCGGCCTCGACATGCGCATCGTGGTCAACCTCGGATCCGAGCCCTACGAGGACGCCGCCTCGGGAACCGTTCTGCCGCGCTTCGGCTTCGTCGTCGAGTACCCTTTCTTCATGGCCTTTCACGCGCTCCGCGCCGGCGGCGTCGACTACGATGAGCCCGCGTTCTTCACGGTGCGCTCGCTCGAGGGTAAGATGTACCTGCGAGCCGAGAGGACGCGGATCTACCACGGATTCGGTCCGGAGCTCATACGGCTGGGAGGCCGCGAGTTCCGCGTGGAGCGCGAGTCGGTAATCCGCATCTGGTGACGCGGCCGGCTCGACCGGCGAGCGGAGCGCCACCCGGCAGAGAGCCGCAGGAGGTTCCATGATCACCGCCGGGAGAGCGTTGAGGATCGCCGCGCTTTCGCTCGCCGCACTCGCGCCCGGCGGCGGGTGCTCGCGGCCCGCGCCGAAGGAAGCGCCCGCGCCGGAGCCCGCCGCCTCGAGGCCCGCGAGGCGGGAGGAAGAGCCGGTGGCCGTCCGCTACAACCGGACGCTGATCTACCCCGTGCAGTACGGCCGCGCCGACGAGCTGGCGGTGACGCTCGTTCCCCTCCTCCAGAGCATGTACGGACCGGATGCCAGAGTGGTGGTCCATCAGGAGACCAACCAGCTGCTGATCTACATCCCTCCGCTGAGCGCGAGGACGCAGCCCGGCGCGAGGACGCAGCCCGGCGCGAGCGCTCAGCCCGGCGCGAGCGCTCAGCCCGGCGCGAGGACGCAGCCCGGCGCGGCCCCGCAGATCCGGCGGTGATGCATCCCTCGACCGAAGCGCCGGCGCAAGCCCGGCGAGCACGGAGGGCTGGAGAGTCCGTCGCGCGCGCGGCGAGCACGCGAACGGTACGCGCGGGCTCGCCCGCGTCACAGACCCAGCGAGTCCTTCCAGGCGCCGATCGCCGCGTCCGGCTCCCAGGCCGCGGCCGTCCGGCAGATGTGCTCGCTCAGCTCGCGGTAGAGACTTCGCTCCAAAAAGGCTTTCCGGGAGCCGGCTGCCGCGGATACTCTAACGCCCCTCGGCGGAGAATCCAGTCGCCGGCCTCGCGTCGAGCCGGCGCACGTCTCGCGCCGCTTCCCCCTCGGGAGCACTGACCGCTCCAGCCATGCGCGAGAGAGAGATCATCTTCATCCGCTACCGCAAGGGCCTCCGCGCCGGCTGTCTCGAGGAGGATCTGGGCGCCAAGGTGAAGGTCGCGGTCGAGAAGAGCCGCAGCTTCACGGTCCCGCGGGAGAATATCGTCCTGGCGACCGGACGGATCGCCGCGACGCAGGGCGAGCTCGACAGGTTTCTCCGAGAGGTCGGCGAGCGGGCGGCCGAGGTCGATCTGCGGGATGTCTGGGAGCTCGTGAAGGAAGAGTCCACCGCTCTGAGCTTCCGCGACCTGGCGGAGCTGTGTGTCCCGCAGCAGCCCTCGGAGATCGACTACGCCGCCGTTCTGTGGCATCTTCACTCCGATGCCTGCCTCTTCTTCGAGCCCCGCGAGGAGAGCTTCGCCGCCCTCGCTCCCGATGATGTCGAGGCGCGCCGCGGGCGGCAGGCGCGGCAGCAGGCGGAGGCCCTCGAGGAGGAGGGCTTTCTCGCCTGGCTCGAGGGCAAGTCCCCCGCGCCGGCGCCCGCCGATTTCACGGCCCGGCAGAGGGACTGGCTGGCTCGATTGCGGGGATTCGTCATCGAGGGGGACGAGTCGCCGCTCGCGGGCAAGGCCAAGGCGCTGATCGCCCCGGTCATCTCGGCTGGAAGCGATGTGCGCCGGATCCTCCTGAGGAAGCTCGTCGAGCGCGGCATCTTCGAGGAGCACGAGCACCTCGAATGCCTTCGCCTCGAGGTGCCGGTGGAGTTCTCGGGCGCCGCCGCGGCCGAAGCTGCGGCCTTCGATCCCCTCGGGCCTGAGGTCCTCGAAGGTCGCGTCGACCTGCGCGAGCTGCCCGTCTTCTCGGTGGACGACGCCACGACCGCCGACATCGACGACGCCTTCTCCCTGGTCCGCGCGGACGCCGGCTGGAGCCTGGGGATCCACATCACCGACCTCGCCGAGGCCGTCCTCTCGGGCTCGGCTCTCGACGAGACGGCACAGCAGAGGGTCTGCTCGCTCTACTTCCCCGAGAGGAAGATCCCCATGCTTCCCCCCGCCCTCTCCGAGCGCAGCGGGAGCCTGCAGGAGGGAGAGGACCGCGTCGCGATCAGTCTCATCGTCGACCTGGATCCGGAGCTGAGGCCCGTCGAGTCGCGCTTCGTGCGATCCATCATCCGCAGCCGTCACCGGCTCACGTACGATCAGGTCAACGCGATTCTGGGGGGAGAGTCGCACGCGCTTTCGGAGCCGCTCGGCGTGCTCGACCGCCTCGCTGCCTCGCTGCTCGAGGGCCGCCTCGCTGCGGGCGCACCGCAGATCGACCGTCCCGATCTGGAGATACGCTTCGGCGAGGAGGGATCCATCGAGATCGAGGTCAAGCAGCGCGACACCCCCGCCGACCGGCTGGTCGCCGAGCTGATGATCCTCTACAACGTGGTCGCGGCCAGGCTCTGCCGCGATCTCTCGCTGCCTGCGATCTACCGCACCCAGCCGGCGGTGAGCGGAACGCCGCCGGACGATGCGCTCCATCCGGTACTGAGGCGGCATCTGCTCCTCAAGGCCGCCGCCCCCACGGATCTGTCGCTCGTGCCCGCTCCTCACCGGATGCTCGGCGTCGAGATCTACTCCCAGTTCTCCTCGCCGCTGCGCCGCGCCATCGATCTCGTCCTCCAGCGCCAGCTCGCGCATCATCTGCGCAGCGGCCGGCCGCTCTACGCCGCCGAGGAGATCACGATGATCCTCCACCACGCCGAGGAGCGGCTCAAGGAGCTCCGGAGGCTCGAGCCGGATCGCGTGCGCTACTGGCTCCTCAAGCATCTGGAGGGCTCGATCCACAAGACGCTTCACGGCGTTCTGCTCGAGCCGGGGGATCGCCAGGCGCTCGTGGAGCTCCTCGAGTACCCGATCCGCGCGAGCCTCCAGGGGGGATCCGACGGCCGCCCCGGCGATCTCCTCGAGCTGAGGCTCGCCCATGTCGATGCCTGGTCGGGGACGATCCGCGTGCGGCGGGCTTGAAGAGCCGCGCGAGAAAGCAGGGTTCGCAGTCAGCCGCCCCGGCGCCTATCCCCTTCTCTGCCTCTCGTACCAGTCCTTGATCTTCACGACCTGCTGGTCGCGCACGTTCTTCGAAGCTCCGGCATCGAAGGCCGGCGGGTAATCGATGAAGAAGGCCTTGAACGCGTTGTAGGCCGCCTGCCGGACTTCGGCGTCATCGACCTCGAGGTCGGCGAGGAAGAGGGGGATCGCCTCCTTCGCCTTGCACTGGATCAGCGCCCAGATCACGGTCTTCTTCAGGGGAAGGCTCTTGCTGGTGGTCTCGTAGTACTTCAGGAGGTCCGGGATGCTCTCCTTCCGCCGCTGCGAGCCGATCACGATCACCCGTTCCCAGCGCCGGTGCCACTTGATGTAGCTCTCCCAGTCCTCGTAGGCATAGCCGGTGATCGACACGAGGTACTTCTCGATCTGATCGCGGGCCTTCCTGATCTGAAGGGCGTCCCGCACCTTGGCCAGCTCGGGGATCAGCTCTCCCTGCCACTCGGGAGGATAGTTCTCGACGATGTTCTGCAGAAAGCCGAGCAGTCTGGCAGACGGGCGCATGCGGATCGTGCGGATCAGGCTCGGATAGTGCATGGTCGTGTCGAGATCCGGCACGTAGACCCAGCTGCGGTCGTTCGGAGCGTTCAACCCCTCGCTCCGTCCGGAGATCATGATGCGGCTGGCGGGATTCATCGTCAGGAGTGATGTCGCCCGGTTGAGCACCAGGAGCGCGAAGGAGGTGGCGACGCGAAGGCTCTCGCCGTGGCTCTTGCCGCCCGGCCAGCTCCCGTCGTCCCGCTGCTCCTTGACGAGGAACTCCGAGACCTCCTTGTACCAGTCCTTGCCGTCGAAGAGCTTCACGTGCCCGATGTCGGCGACCTTCTCGAGGCTGTAGATCCCGTAGTAGCTCTGGGTCGGCGTCCAGTGCGCCATCAGCCAGCCGAACCCGTCGCGGATGGCCGCGTTGAGCGCCTCCTGCCGCTCCGGATCGAGCTTGCCGCGGAGGTTGTCCCTCGCGAGGAGGAGAGAAGAGAGGCCGGAGCACGTCATGTTCCAGCGGTAACTGCGATCGTCGGTGTAGGACCAGCCCCTCTCGAAGACCTTGAGCTCCTCCGTGCCGACCTCAGGGTTCTCCGGCTTGACCACGACAGTCTTTCCTTCGCTCTCCTTCTTCTTCTCGCGCGCCGTCCTCTTGGTCGTACTGGGAGACGACCGGCCGCCATCCTTGGGTATGAGAGCGACTCCGTCGTCGCGCTCTCCGCGCTCTTTCGGGGTGAGCAGCGTGATGCGCCCCTTGACCTCCTTCTCGCCTGTCTGCTGGTGCTTGAGGAAATGCTTGACGACACCCTCCCAGACGCTGGGCTCGATCGGAACATTTCTCTTGGCGCCGATGCCGAGAGCCAGCACGGCGAACTGAACGTTGGAGTTGTCGAAGTCCTTCGCCCCCATCGTGTAGCGCCAGGCGCCGTCCGCGTTCTGCCCCTGCGCCAGCATCTGCGTCGCGCTGTGCAGAAAGGGCCTGTACTCGCTGCCGATCTTCGGATTGTCGCGGAACCTCTCGCGCACCTTCGGCGGCTGAAGGATCAGCAGATCGTGCTCGATCTGGCTGATGGCGGCGTCGAGGGCGAAGATGTAGCAGG
>JAFGKN010000663.1 GCA_016928605.1 Planctomycetota bacterium
GCCGCCGCGGCGGGCGACGAGCGGGCCCGGCGGGTGACCCGGCGCTACCAGCACCGGCCCGAGCTCGAGCTCTACGATGTGGTGACGGATCCCCTGAACCTCGAGAACCTGGCCGGCGATCCGAAGCACGAGGGCGTGATCCGGGAGCTCAAGGCGAAGATCGACACCTGGATGCGGTCGCAGGGCGATCGGGGCATCGAAACGGAGATGGACGCCGAGAACCGCCAGACTCGAGCGCTCCGGCCGGCTCGTGCGACGTCTCGTTGAAGGCAGACTGCGCCCCGAAGCCCGAGCCTCGCGGATATGCCGTGCGCGCGGCGCTGAAAAGCGGCGCTACAAGTGATAGGGATGCCGCTGCGGCTTGCCGAGCAGGCGGTTGGCCTGCTCGTCGCCGACGACCCGCTGCTGGACTCCGTCCCAGACGAGCTTGCGGCCCAGGATGTAGGAGAGGTTGCCCAGGTTGCAGAGCGTGGCGATCCGATGGCCGATCTCGATATCCACGGCGGGACGGTACGACGTGTCCCGGATGCCCTTGAACCAGTCCGCCATGTGGTTCATGTTGAAGTCCGCGTACTCGCTCGTCCGGTACACGTCCACGCCCCCCGGCGGGACCTTGAAGTCGACGGCCCTCGGCTCGGCGGGCTTGTAGGCGCCCTCCCATTCGAGGACGAGGTGGTCGTCCTCTCCCCAGAACACGTTGCCGAACTCCAGCTTCCCGACCTTGTGACCGGGCTGGCCCCAGACGAGCTGCCAGTCGGGATCCTTGAACGTGTAGACGACTTCCATGTCGATGGGGCAGTCCCAGAGCCCGCTGGCCGGCGGGCTCCCCGTGGCCTCGACCGTGTAGGAAATCTGCTCGTCCGCGTTCATGCACCAGAAGATGGTGCTGAACTGGTGCGCGCCGCGGTCGCGGATCTGCCCGCCGCCTGACTCCAGCAGCCAGCGGAACACGCCGTGGCAGTAGCGCGCGTTGTACCGGCGCCAGGGCAAAGGGCCGAGCCAGAGGTCCCAGTCGAGATCGGGCGGAGGATCGCTGTCCGGCACCGGGCTCGTGTCGACCGGATTGGCGTAGTGCCAGCACGTCACCTTCTTGACCTTGCCGACGATGCCGTTTCGAATCGCACGGCAGGTGTAGTACGCTCCCAGGCCCGTTCGCCCTTGGGCACCGACCTGCACGGCGCGCCCGTTCTTCCGGGCCGCGAAGACCATGGCCTTCCCCTCCTCCACGGTCACCGATGCGGGCTTTTCGACGTAGACGTGCTTGCCGCACTCACAGGCGTGCACTGTCTGCACGGCGTGCCAGTGGTCGGGCGTCGCGATGACGACGGCGTCGACATCCCGGCGCTCGAGGATGTACCTGTAATCCCGGCAGGGCATGACCCCCGAGCCGGCCCGCTGGACGGCAGCCGCAAGACGTTTTTCATCGACGTCGCAGACGGCCGCGACCCTGGCCCTCCCCTCCGTCTGGAACTTCAGCATGTTCGTCAGGTGCACGGTACCCATGCCGCCGACACCGATGTGACCGACCGTCAGCCGCTCGCTCGGGCCCGGCCGCCCGCCGAACGCCAGGACGCCCGAGGGCAAGAGGCACGGAGCGCTCAAGGCGGATCCGACAGCGGCCATGAACTCGCGGCGTCGAAGTTTCCGGGGCATCGTTCCTCCGCTTCTGAATCCGCAGGGGCGGATGCTGCAAGAGAGCCGTCCGCGCCTCCGGGGTGAGTCCTCGCGACGATGGTAGCAAGCGATCACTCGAGGAGCAAGCGAGGGGGACGGTTTCGAAATCCCGGCAGAAACTCTGGCAATTTCTCGAGTCTCCAATTCTTCTGGATGGACGAGAGTCGGATGGCCGTCGGAAGCTCAACAACCCGCTGCGGAGGAGATGAGATGACCAGAGTGCAGTCCAAGACGCTGATCCCATGCGCCATCGGGGCGATCCTCGCATTCGCTTGCGCCGGCCGGCTGGCCCTGGTCCCGGTGCCGGCGGCGGCCCAGCCGGAGAGCGGTTCCGATCCCGAAGCGCTTCGCGCGGGAAGGAACTACATCGAGACGGCGATCTACTCGGCGGAGGAGGACAAGGAAATCCTCGAGCTCTTCCAGGGGCTGCGGGTCGCCGACGTCTCGGACGGCATGGACAAGGCCGGGCTGGCCGACATCGGCCTGATGGCGCCCGAGATCCATGCTGCCTGGAAGGACATCCGGCGCCACAAGCATCGCTTCACCGGCATCGCCGTGACGGCGAGGTACGTCCCGGCGAACGAGGCGCCAGCGCCGGCCATGAAGACGGAGGACTTCGACGAGTGGGTGGGAAGGACCTACCGCGACGTCACCCCCGAGCCGTTCGTGCCCCTCTTGCGCGAGGGCACGGCTCTCGTCCTCGACGATGCGCCCGACAGCGATGTCGGCACGATCGGCTCGAACAACATCATGGGGTGGAAGCTGCGCGGCTGCGTCGGAGTGGTCACGAACGCAACCGCGCGGGACACCGACGAGATCGCCGCCGAGGAGATCCCGCTCTACTTCCGCAAACCGGGACGAGGGATCCGTCCCGGCCGCAACGAGATCGAATCGGTCAACCGGCCCATCGAATGCGGCGGTGTGCAGGTGCGGCCCGGCGATGTGATCGTCGCCGATGGAGACGGCGTCATCGTCGTTCCGCGCGAGAAAGCCCGCGAAGTCGCCGCCTACTCCAGGTCGACCATGGAGGGAGACAAGGCCGGCCGCCGCCGTCTCTACGAGAAGCTGGGGCTGCCCGAGGACGACTCGGTGCGGTGACCGGCCGCAGCTGCAATGCCGGCCAGGACACGTGGTGACGGCGAGATGCCACAGTGCCGGGCGAAGAGCGGCCGAGCACCGCCGGCGCTGTCGGCGCGGATGGCCTCGCGCGCTCCCTCGCCTCGGCGGCCCTGCCCGGATCTGGCATCCGAGGAGCGGATCTCATAGGCTGAAGGCGAATCGCGCCGCCGTGAAGAGCCTCGGCCGGTCGCGCCGCAAAGCGTGGAGAGCGAGGAATCGCGCGCGGATGCCGCCAGCGGCATCCGCGAGAGGAGGCGCTGACGAGGAGCAGCAGCTCGGTGTCCGACGACTCCGCTGCTCCGCAGAGCGGTGCTGGAGAGTGCGGCGCCGACGCCAGACCAGAAAGGACTATGTATGCCAGTTCGCCATTTGACCCCGAGGGCGTGGTTCCTCTTTCTCGCTCTTCTCTCGCTGGCTGCGGGCCGGCTGGCGCTGGCAGAGGTGCCCGCCGGCCACCTGCTGCCCGAGCCCTCGTTCGAGGCTGGGAGCGGCAGCATCGCCGTCGAGCAGGGCGACAGCTCGCCAGATGATCCACGAGCGACGGTGACGATCGACACGACGGCTCCGTCCGTGGCCTACAGCCGGATGATCTTCGGCGGCTTCGTCGAGCACTTTCACCGGCAGGTGTACGGCGGAGTGTTCGACCCGGGCTCGCCGCTGTCGGATGAGCGCGGCTTTCGAAAGGACGTCATCGAGGCGCTGAAGGAGCTGAGGATCTCCGTCGTACGCTGGCCCGGCGGCTGCTTCGCCAGCGGCTATCACTGGAAGGACGGCGTCGGACGCAGCCGGAAGCCGGTGCCCGACCCGGTCTGGGGCCTCGTGGATCCGAACGCGTTCGGCACCGACGAGTTCGTCGAGTGGTGCCGCCTCATCGGCAGCGAGCCGTACATCTGCACGAACGCCGGCAACGGCACGCCCGAGGAGATGCGGGAGTGGGTCGAGTACTGCAACGGCAGCACCGGGCCTCATGCAGCGATGCGCGCGGCCGGCCGCCACCAGAAGCCCTTGAATGTCCGGTACTGGAGCATCGGCAACGAGAACTGGGGCGGCCACGAGATCGGCGCCAGGAC
>JAFGKN010000664.1 GCA_016928605.1 Planctomycetota bacterium
GGTATCAGAAGGCCTTCCACCAGTCCGAGAGCGTCAGGAAAAGCGGGCAGGCCCCTCCCTCCACGGCCGACGACGCCTGGCGCGAGAGCTGGCGGAAGACGATGGACATCACGCTCAACGTCGCGGAGTCGAGCGCGAAGTCCCTCGCCGCGCTCGATCCGGCGTCGATCCCGGTCGAGCTCGAGTCCCTCAAGAACGAGTGGACCGAGATCTCTGCGGAAGCCGAGGAGATCCTGCGCGCGCTCGAGGAGGAGAGATCGCGGCGGGACAAGAACGGCGAGGAGGCGGAGGAGACCGATGCCGCGCCAGCGGCCGCCGGAGCCGCACCCGAGGATGGCTCCGATGCCGCATCCAGGGAGAGTCCGGCAGGCGGCGCGGCAACGAGCTCTGTGCGACCTGCCCGCGCAGCGAGCGGAGAGCAGAGTGCCGCAGAGAAGCGCGCGGCGCGGGCTCCGGCCTCGGAGGCAGACGAGCGCCGCTCCTCGGCATCGGCAAAGGAGAGCGCCGCAAGGGATGGTTCGCCCCAAGAGGCTGCTCCCGAGCGAGACGCCGGCTCCGGCTGGTCCCTGCTCTGGACCGCTGGCGCTCTGGCGACCGTCTCGCTGGGCGCGTTGATCCTCTTCTCCCTGTGGAGGAGGAGGAAGGGCTGGGAGCGATTCGACGAGATCGTGCGCGAGCGCGGCGCGCGGTCGACGACGGCAGACCGCGACTCGCAGCAGAAGCAGGAGTCCGCGGCGAGCCCGCCTCCGCGCCGCCAGAACATCTCCGCCGCCGAGAAGGAACGTATGCGGAGGGAGCTCGCTGCCTGGTTCCGGAACAGGGAGTAGCGCGGCGCAGCGGCGAAGAGTCTTCCGTCTCTGCGCTCCGCCCTCGGCGGTGAGGCCTACCGCTGCCGCGGATGCCCTCGGGCGCCGCGGTCTCCCGGGCGCGCTCTCTCCGCCTGCGGTTTCGCTGCGAAAGCCTCTCCTCAGCGCCTCCGGCGGCGGCGGCGGCTCGAGGACTGCGGCCGAGATCCGCCGCCTGGGCTGGATGATCCGTGAGGGACCGCCTCCGGCTGAGGCGCGTTCTCCCGCGGCGGTTCGCTGACCATGCCCAGCTCCTCCTCCGCCTCGACTTTCGAGAGCTTGTGGCGGCCCTGGGAATCCGTCCCCAGGCACTTGACGGGGATGAGGTCGCCGATCTTCACGACATCGCTGACGTGCTTGACATATCCCCTCGCCAGCTCGCTGACGTGGACGAGCCCCTCCTGGCCGGGCAGGACCTCCACGAAGCAGCCGAAGTCCTTGATCGATACGACGCGGCCGTTCTGGTAGATCCGCCCTGGTTTGATCTCCTCGGTGATGGCCTCGATGCGGTGCTGCGCCCCCTCTGCGCTCTCCAGAGTCGAGCCCCAGATCATCACCTTGCCGTCATCCTCGATCTCGATCGTCGAGTCGGTCTCCTCCTGGATCTTCTTGATCATCTTGCCGCCCGGTCCGATCACGAGACCGATCTTCTCCGGGTCGATCTTGAAGACGATCACCTTGGGCGCGAACGGCGAGATCTCATCTCGCGGCCGGCGCAGGACCTTCAGCATCTCCTGAAGGATGTGGATGCGCCCCTGGCGCGCCTGCTCGAGGGCACGCTGCATGATTTCCGTGCTCAGCCCCCTCACCTTGATGTCCATCTGGAGGGCGGTGATGCCCTTCTGCGTTCCCGCCACCTTGAAATCCATGTCGCCGTTGTGATCCTCGCTTCCCAGGATGTCGCTGAGGATGGCGACCCGATCCCCCTCCTTGATGAGCCCCATGGCGATGCCGGCGACGGGCTGCCGGATCTTCACTCCGGCATCCATCATGGCCAGCGTTCCGCCACAGACGGTCGCCATCGAGGAGGATCCGTTCGATTCCATGATGTCGGACACGACGCGAATCGTGTAGGGGAAGCTCTCCTCGGAGGGGAGAACCTGCTCCAGGGCCCGCGCAGCCAGGGCGCCGTGACCGATCTCGCGGCGCTTCGGGCCGCGGTTCGGCCAGGTCTCTCCGACGCAGAAGGCCGGAAAGTTGTAGTGGAGCATGAAGCGCTCGGAGTACTCGTCCGCGAGGCCGTCGACGATCTGCTGATCGCGCGCCGTGCCGAGCGTCACCGTGACCATGGCCTGGGTCTCGCCGCGCGTGAAGAGCGCGGCTCCGTGAACGACGCGGGGAAAGGTGGCCACTTCGATGGAGATGTCGCGGATGCTCTCGTGCGTGCGGCCATCGGTTCTCGTCCCGGCGAGGATCATCTCGCGCTCCATCTCGCCCGCGATCTCTTCGAGCAGCGAGAGAACCAGCGAGCGCTCGGGCGCTCCGGGAGGCGGCGCTGCGGGCGGCTCCACGATCGGGCTGATCTCGTCGGCGATCTCGAGGAAGAACTGCTTGACCGCCTTCTTCCGCTCCATCTTTCCGGGCGTGCGCAGGATGTCGGGCAAGCGCGCCTGGCAACGGCCACGCAGTTCGCTCTTGAGATCGGAGTGGTCCGGAGGAGGCTCCAGCTCCATCTTCGGCTTTCCGCACTGCCGGACCAGATCGTCCTGGAGATCGACGATCTCCACGATGACCCGGTGGGCCAGCTCGATGGCCTCTATCATCTTCTCTTCCGAGACTTCCCTCGCCCCGCACTCGACCATCGTCACGGCCTCTCGCGTACCGGCCACCGCCAGGTCGAGGTCGCTGCTAGCCAGATCCTGGAGAGTGGGGAAGACGACCAGCTCGCCGTCGACGAGACCGATCCGGACGGCGCCGAGCGGCCCGAGAAAGGGGATGTCCGAAATCGAGAGCGCCGCCGAGGCCCCGATCACCGACAGGATATCCGGATCGTTCTTCTGGTCGGCGGAGAAGACGGAGATCGTGACGGCCGTGTCGAGCCGGTACGCATCGGAAAAGAGAGGACGGATAGGACGGTCGACGAGCCGGCAGGTGAGGATCTCCTTCGTCGTGGGGCGTCCCTCTCGCTTGATGAAGCCTCCCGGGAACTTACCGGCCGCGGACGTCTTCTCGCGGTAGTCCACGGTAAGCGGGAAGAAATCGATGTCCGGCCGCGGATCGGAACTGGTCACCGCAGCAAAGATCTGCGTGTCGCCGTACTTCACGAACACCGCACCGCTCGCCTGCCGAGCGACTTTTCCCGTCTCGATGCTCAGCAGCCTGCCGGCGATCTCTTTCTGAACGATTGTAGTCATCTGTACCTTCTGTCTTCTGCAGCTTCTTCGTCACCACGGCGCACGGCGAGCGGGAACGCCCGGGCGAGTCCTCTCCGGCATGCCCCATCGAGTCGACCACGGATGCGAGCGTCGAACACCCTACTTGCGGAGCCCAAGTCTCTGGATCAACGCTTTGTAGCGCGAGTGATCCTTGGCTGAGAGGTAGCGGAGCAGTTTCGTGCGCCGCCCGACGAGCATCAGCAGACCGCGCCGCGTGGAGTGGTCCTTCTTGTGACCTGCCAGGTGATCGGTCAGTCCCCGGATCCTCTGGGTCAGGATGGCGACCTGCACCTCAGGGCTTCCCGTGTCGCCCGGCTTCCGCTCGTACTCTCGGATCAAGTCCGAGCGCGATATGTCGGTGATCATATCCGTTTCTTCATCTCCTTCTTGAAAGGACAGTAACGAGAATATGGAATACTAACAATCCCCCCCGCACGGAGCAAGGGGTTATCTCTCCCCCATCCCTCCGTCGGGCAGGCGTCGAGCACCTGCCGCCACCCCCGCCTCCCTGGAGCGCAACTCGGATTCAAGCAGGATGTTACAGGCTCGGCTTTCCCGGATCACCCCCCCCGCCGGCGGGAGAGACGCAGCCGCGCGCAGCCGTTCCCTTCAGCGTCCGAGGGCCGGTCGGAGGACCGCGCCTTCGCCGGGGACACTCCCACGGCTCCTGCAAACGCCCGCCCGAGATCACCCCACCCGCTGGACGCGGGCCTCACGAGCGCCGCTTCCTGCAGTCGAGATAGCTCTGCAGCAGGATCTGGGCGGCGACCTTGTCGACTCTCGACCGCCGCTGACCCCGTGAAAGCCCTGCTGCCTTGAGGGAGCGCTCCGCCTCAACGGTGGTCAGCCGCTCGTCCCACGTCGCGACAGGCAGGTCGCTGCGAGCCTCGAGACGGTTCTTGAACGCGAGGACCTCTTCCCCCTTCTTCCCCAGAGAGCCGTCCATGTTTCTCGGGAGACCGAGCACAAATCCCTGGATGTCCTCCTGAGCCCGCAGCTCCTCGAGCCGGCTCCAGAGAGCGCTCTCTCCCTCGATCACCTCCAGCGGGCTCGCGAGAGTCTGCGTGGCATCGCTCAAGGCGAGCCCGAATCGTTTCACGCCGTAGTCGATTCCCAGGAGCCTTCCCATGTCCACGTCATTTCGCGCCGCCCGACGCGCACTTCTGCTGGAGCATCTTCTCGACGCGGCGGGCTTCCTTGGCATCCGGATCGATTTTCTCGATCTCGCTGAGGGCCTGGCGCGCGGCCTTGCAATCGCCCATCCGGAGGAGGGCTTCCGCCAGCTTCCGGAGCCGCAGCACTCCCTCGGGCATCGACAGCTCGAGCATGGCCGCCTCCTGCAGATACCCGATGAGCAGCTTGGGAGCCACCACCTTCGGGAGCTTGCGGAGGTACAGATCCTTGAGGAGGCGGACCACCTCGTCGAGGTAGTGCCGTGGAAACTTGGCGTTGCGCTCGTGGAAGTAGAAGGTCCGCAGCCGGTTCACCGCCGCCACGTACTCCTTCTTCCGCGCGTGATGCTCTCCGAGGAGAAAAAGGCAGTCGAGATAGTCGCGGCGATCCAGGAACTCGCGCAGGTAATCGCCGCCGTACTCGGTCTCCATCTCGTCGAGGATCGAGACTCCCTCGTCGGAGCGGCCGTTGAGAAGGTGATGCAGGACGGTGAGAGCTCGCGATCCCGGTCCTTTACGACGGAGAAAGTAGGGCTCGTCGCTGCCGGCGGCCGGGCGCTGCCTGCGGATCTGGTCAAACGACCGCCGCTTGTGGTCATCCCCGAGGATCTCGTAAGCCTCGATCAGCTCCCGGATGCGGCGCTCGGCAGATTCCCGCCGGTCTGGGTTCTTGTCGGGGTGAAACTCCAGCACGAGCTTCTTGAACGAACGGCGGATCTCATCCTGGGAGGCCCTGGTCGAGACCTGGAGTACCTCGTAGTAGTCGACGCCTTGGTTTCTCTTCAGTACTCGTGTCATGCGACTAGCGGCTTCGGGCTTTCCACCATCATAGTGACAGGTCCATCGTTCACCAGGTGGACGTCCATGTGTGCTCCGAAAACTCCCTCCTCGGGCTTGTGGCCCAGCTTCTCCAGGCCGCCAGCAAAGATCCTGTAGAGCGTTTCAGCCGACTCTGGCGCCTCCGCCGCATCGAAGGACGGCCGGCGGCCCTTCCGGCAATCAGCGTAGAGTGTGAACTGCGATATCAGGAGGATATCCCCCCCTACGTCACCGAGCGACCGATTCATCGCGCTCTGCTCGTCGGGAAAGATCCGGAGGGAGACCACCTTGCCCGCCAGCCACAGCGCATCGTCAGCAGTGTCGCCCTTCCGCACGCCCAGAAGCACCAGAAGACCTTTCCCGATGGCGCCGGTGATCCGGCCGCCGACCCGGACGGACGCTTCGTGGACTCTCTGGAGAAGGGCTCGCATGGTTCAGACTCGCAGCTTGGGCCGGAGCGCCGAGAGGGTGCCGCGCGTGCGCTCCTCCGGCGATGTGAGACGTTTCGCGATCTGTTCCGCCAGGCTCTCGGCGTCCAATCCGCATTCCTCCAGCAGCTGCTCGCGGGTCCCGTAAGAGACGAATCGGTCCGGAATGCCGAAGCGGTGGATGGCAGAGAACCGTATCCCCTCGTCGATCAAGGTCTCCAGAACCGCGCTGCCGAAGCCTCCCGCCAGGTTGTGTTCCTCCAGCGTGACCAGGACATCATGGGTTTCCGAAAGCTGCGCTAGCTGATCCGCGTCGATCGGCTTGGCGAACCGCGCGTTGACCAGCGTCGGGCGGATGCCGGACTCCCGAAGCTTCAGGCATGCGCGGTAGGCCTCGTCGACCATCGACCCGTAGGCGAAAAGCACGACGCCCTCGCCCTCGACGAGCACCTCCGCCTTGCCGAGACGGATCACAGGATCCCGGCTGGCGGGCAGAATCGGCACCGTGGCCTTCGGATACCGGATCGCCAACGCCTGGCCGGACATATCGACGGCGAACTGGAACATCCGGATCATCTCCTCGCCATCGCGCGGTGCCATGAGGACACAGTTGGGCACACACCGCATGAAGGCGATGTCGAGAACTCCGTGGTGCGTCCAGCCGTCCTCACCCGAGAACCCCGCGCGGTCGAGGCAGAAGATGACCGAGTTCTCCTGGAGACACGTATCGTGGGCGAACTGGTCATAGGCTCGCTGGCAGAACGTGGAGTAGACCGCAAAAACCGGACGCAGTCCGCCCTGCGACAGCCCCGAGGCAAAGGCGCAGCCGTGCTGCTCCGCGATGCCGACATCGAAAAATCGATCCGGGAACTTCCTGGCGAACTCGCTCAGGCCCGTGCCGCCCGGCATGGCCGCGGTGATCGCGACCAGACGCGGATCCCTGTGCCCCACCTCGAGCATGATCGCGCTGAAGACCTGGCTGTAGCTCGGCCGTTTCCTGGCCTCCGCGGGATGGCTGCCCGCGATGGATCCTGTCTCTCGGCTCTCACTCGCGGCGGCCCTATCGGACTTACTGATGAAGTTCTTGAGCGCGTGGTACTTGACCGGATCCTCGAGTGCCGGAGCGAATCCATGCCCCTTCTCCGTGTGGACATGGAGCAGTACTGGACTCCTGATCCTCTTCAGATCCTCGAGGATCTCGATCAAC
>JAFGKN010000665.1 GCA_016928605.1 Planctomycetota bacterium
CCTCGCCGCGCGCTGCCGCCGCGCATCCTCGGAAAGCTCGCGCGACAGACACCTCGCCGCGCGCTGCCGCCGCGCATCCTCGGAAAGCTCGCGCGACAGACACCTCGCCGCGCGCCGCCGCCGCGCATCCTCGGAAAGCTCGCGCGACAGACACCTCGCCGCGCGCTGCTACGCGGTCTTCGCCGCGAGCGCCGCGTTCATGCACCGGATCGCCTCGTCGATCTCCTCGGTGCTCTTGAAGCCGATGACGATCGCGTCGACGAGCCCGCTCTGCATCGCGTACCGGATCGACTTCTCCCTGTCCTCGGGCTTCGTGAAGTCGCCGTTGCCGATGATCTTCATGCCGATGACGCCGTGGCCCCTCCGGCGCATCACCCGGATCTGCTCGACCACCGGCTCCACGTGGGACTCGTCGCTCCTCGCGCTCCACTGCGGCTCGGGCGTGTCCAGGTAGGCGCCCTGCGGGTTGATGCGGACGAGGTTGACGTCCACCCAGCCGAGGCGCGCGGAGAGCTCGAGCGCCGGGAGGCTGTGGCACGAGACGCCGTGGGCGCGGATGATCTTCTTCTCCTTCGCCTCCTCGAGGGCGTCGAGGACCCGCCTGCGCTCATCGTCCCAGTTTTTCGTGACGGCGCAGTGCGTCAGCACGGTGTCGATCATGTCGACGCCCAGCTCCTTGCGGAAGCGGTCGAGCACCTCAAGCGGCTTCTCCGGCACTCCGGAGATCTTCGTCTGGATGAAGAGCTTCTCGCGCGGCAGCCCCCGGATGGCCTCTCGGACCATGTCGTGGATCCGGTAGGTCTCCGACGTGTCGATGTACGTGATGCCCTGGTCGTAGGCGTACCGGAGGAGACGGCTGAATCCCTCCGCCCCTAGGGCACGCTGCACACTCCCGCCGTTGCTGCCCGTCCCGAAGCCGAGACGGCTGAGCTTGAGGCCTGTCCTGCCGAGCGCCACCTGGTCGGTGGCTGTCCTCTTCTCTCCCGACTCGGCTGCGGCCCGGAGGATGGGCGGCGATACGAGCACCGCTCCGGCCGCGGCCGCGCTCCGGTGAAGGAACGAGCGCCTGCTGATCTTGTCGCTGCGCATGAGCTGGCTTCCTCCTCTTCCGTGGATCCTCCCGGAGGGCCGATCCTCCGGTCGCCGCCGGCGGCCGTCCCGCGCTCGAGCCCCCGAAGCGGCGACGGCGAGCGCGGACGCGGAAAACCCCCGCCGGTGCGCTCCCGCGATTCTCGCCCAACCCGCCGACCCGCGCAAGCGCCGGGATGGCCCGCCCGCCGCGCAGACCCGCCGGAGCACCGCGCTCGCGCTCGACGTCGGCCTATGCATCGCCCGCCCCGCCGCGCTCGGCATCGAGACTACGCATCCTGTGCATCGCCCGCCCCGCCGCGCTCAGCCTCCGCCGGAGAGTCGCGCTCGCACTCGCGCTCCGCTTCGCCCGAGCCGGCGTCATCCCCCGCTGCCGCGCCGTTCCCCTCGACATCCGGCGCCAGCCGCTTCTCCTTCCACGCTCCCCAGCGGAACACGACCATCGAGACGACCGCCAGCAGCGACTCCGCCACGGCCACGGCCCAGAAGACTCCGGACGGCCCCAGGCCGACGCCTCGCGCCAGAACCCAGGCGAGAGGGACCTGGACCATCCAGAAGCAGATGAGGTTGAGCCGCGTCGGAGTCATCGTGTCGCCGGCGCCGTTGAAGGCGCTCGTCACCACCATCCCCCACCCGTAGAAGACGTACCCGTAGCTCATGATCCGCAGGGCATCGGCTCCGTGGCCCCTGGTCTCCGCCTCCTCCGTGAAGAGCCCGACCAGGTCGTCTCCGAAGAGGAGGAAGGCGACCATCACGAGCGCCAGGAATCCGGCGTTTGCCCAGCCGGTCATCCAGACCGAGCGCTCCGCTCGCTCCGGCCTTCCGGCGCCGAGGTTCTGGCCCACGAGAGTCGCGGCCGCGTTGCTCAGCCCCCAGGCGGGCAGCAGGGCGAAGACGACGATCCGGATCGCGATGGCGTATCCGGCAACCGCGGACTTGCCGAAGTGCGCGACGATGCGCATCAGGATGATCCAGCTCGCCGTCGCGATCAGGAGCTGGAGGACGCCGCCCACCGAGAGGCGCAGGAGGCTCCGCATCACGGCGGGACGGAGGCGGAGATCGGCGAAGCGGAGACAGATGCGCCCCCGGCCCCTCGCCAGGAGCGCGAGCTGGTAGAGCACGCCGGTCCCGCGGCCGATCGCGGTCGCCACGGCGGCTCCCGTGACGCCCATCTCCGGAAACGGCCCGAGCCCGAAGATCAGGCAGGGGTCGAGGACCAGGTTGATGCCGTTGGCGAGCCAGAGGACGCGCATCGCCTGCGCGGCATCGCCGGCTCCCCGCAGCACGGCGTTGTTCAGGAAGAGGAGGAAGATGACCGCGCTCGAGCCGAGGATGGTGGCGGTGTATCCGCGGCCCGTCTCGACCACGCCGGCCTCCGCTCCCATCAGTGCAAGCAGATCCCCGGCGAAGAGGGCGCCGGGGATGCCCACCGCCGCGCCGAGGA
>JAFGKN010000110.1 GCA_016928605.1 Planctomycetota bacterium
CCGAGCTCCGTTCGGGCTCTCCGACTGGGCGCAGCCGGCGGCTCTCGGCGAGGAGACGGCCTTCGAGACGGCGTACACGCCGCCGCCGGCGGCCAGCAGCTCGGGATCGCTGCGCCCGGGGCAGAAGCTGCGGCTCTGGCTGCAGCGCGCGCCGGTCCCGGCCGACCGCAGGGTGACGTCGATCACGCTGCCGGATCTGCCCGGAGCGAAGATCGCCGGCCTCACGCTGGGATACCGGGAGGGATTCGCTCTGCCCGGCCGTCCCGAGCCGGCCCCGCCCGAGCCGGCGCCGGTCGCCATCTTCGCCGAGACCGGCTTCCCGCGCTACTTCAGCGACACGGGCTTGACGGCGGAGAGGATCCGCGCGGCGCTCGAGCGCGGAGGGATCGCATCGTCGATCCTGGGCCTCGACCATCTGCTCGACCCCGAGGTGCTCGATCCCGCCCGGTTCCCGGTGCTCGTCCAGCCCTACGGCAACACCTTCCCCGTCGACGCCGCCGATGCTCTGCGCGAGTACCGCCGCCGGGGGGGCGCGATGGTGCACTGCGGAGTCCCCTTCACCCACCCCACCGTCCGGACGAGCTACGGCAACTGGCTGGACCTCGGCCACAGCGGGGACTTCGCCGCGGCCTCCGCCCCGCGATGGATAGGCGGCGGCTCGTTCCGGAACACATCGGCATCGCGCATCTCCGCGGTGGGCGAGGGAGCGGCCTGGGGCCTGGAAGGCCTCCCCTGGCCTCGGCTCGAGCCCGGCGACCTCTACGGCCCGGGCGACGGCGGCGCCCAGGTGCTCGACGCCGCTTCGTTCGGGGAGGGCGCGGAGGTGATCCCCCTCATCGTCGTCGGCGGCGATCTCCAGGCCCCCTGGTCGGCCGCCGTGAAGCGCACCGGCGGAGAGTTCGCGTCCGCCCTCGACGTCTGGACCGCCTCGGCCGTGATCTGGCTCGAGGCGGAGCGGCCGCTCACCCGGCTGCACGTCGAGCTGATGGCGCGCGGAGCGGCCTGGTGCCTGAGGACACGCGGCCTCCTGAGCGAGGAGGAGTGGAAGGAGATCGCGCGCCCGCTGACGCTGGAGGATCTCGCTGAGCCGCTGCCGGAGCCGGTGGATCCTGCCCCGGAGCTCTCCGCGCGGCTCCCCTCCTGCGAGGTGACGCGCCGGAGGATCTTCGCGGTCTCCACGGAAAGCCTCGCCCCCTCGGAGAAGGTGCTCCTCGCCAGCGCGCAGGGGCTGCTCAACCGCAGGGGCGCCGACGCTCTCTACCTGATCGACGGAGCCGGGGACCGGGCGTGGCTGGAACATCTGCGCCGCGAGGAGTACGTGGAGAGCCTGCGGGAGGTCTCGCCCCGCGATGCCCTCGACAGGCTGGGGCACCGCCGCTCGGTGCTCGTCGATCCAGACCTGTACGGATCGCTGAACCTCGCCGCGATGATCGCGAGCGTGGAGGAGATCCTCGTCGCCTACCCAGGAGATGTGGACCGCTACCGGCTCGAGCCCGTGGCCGATCTGCGAGGCCTCTTCCGGAGCGGCCCGGAGATGACGGCCTGGGCGATCGAGAACGTCCTCCCGCGTGCGAGACCCGGCATCCTCGCCTCGTGGCCGCCGGTCGCGGAGGAGTGGCGCCTCCTCGACTACCTCGTCGCGCAGCGCTTGTTCACCTTCTGGCTCCCCGCGGAGTCCGAGCGCTCCGCCTTCGGCGAGGACACGTCCCTCCAGCGGGAGCTGGTCGACCGGCTCCTGGCCTCGACTCCCGCGGCGACCGCGGTCATCGGCGCGCTCGGCAGCGGCGAGAGGGGCCTGGGTCGACCGCTCCTGACGGAGCTGTCGCGCCACGGCAAGTACTTCGTCAGCCTGGAGGGCGCATCGAATCTGAGCTTCTCGTCCAGCCTCAGGCCCAGGAAGCCGCTCCGGATCGCCCCGCCGCCCCGGCCGCGAGCGGTGGATCCAGAGAAGATCTACGTCGCGTTCAGCGCTCCGCCCATCACCCCTGCGACGCTGTCCGCATCCAGGACGCTGCTGGCGAGAACGCCGACGGCGGCCGCTCCTGCGCGGAGTCGCGCGATCGCGACTGCCAGGCTCCTCCGGCGGGTGCCCGTCCCGGCGGTCGAGCAGGCTAGGGCGGCCGCGGCGCCGGCCTCCGCAGGGGTCCCACCGGAGCTCGTGGGACGCGCGCTGCACCCAGCGGCGAGGGACCTCCTCCCGGTCGAGGTCGAGCTGGCGCTCAAGGCGTCAGGGCTCGAGAGCCCCACCGGCCTCGACGGACCGGGGGCCTTCCTGCCGGACGTGTTCGGATCCGCCTGGGGCTCCCGCCGTCCGGAGGTCCTGGCGGCCCTGCTCGGCCGGGCGGGCTCGCTCCTCGATGCGCCGGAGACCGGCTCTCTCTGCCTGACGTTCGAGACCCTGCCCGCGGCTCCGCTGGATGACTCGCTGCTGAGGCTCCTCCCCGAGGGCACGGGCATCTTCTGCACCGCACCGCGGGCGCAGATCGACGAAGATCTCGTCCGATCGGCGCTCGAGGCCCCCGTCCCGATCTTCCAGGACATCACACCCGAGGCGCTCCGGAGCCTGCTCTCGGCGGAGAGCGCAGGCTCGGCTCCACTCGCGCCTCGCCCCCTCTTTCTCCACCTCTCCTCGGGCGCGGCGGCGGCCGCCGAGAGGGAAGGGCTCCTCGGAGACCCCGTGGTCGTGGTCAGCCCCGCCGAGCTCGCGCTCCTGGCTCGAGACTTCGGCCGGCGCCACCGGCTGGAAGCGCTGCGGCACGTCGCGCCGGGAGCCGTCTGGAAGTACAACGACCGCGGCGAGGACCTCGGCGCGGCCTGGCGCGCCCCGAGCTTCGACGATGCGCAGTGGGCGCAGGGGCACGCCGAGCTGGGCTACGGCGACGGGGACGAGACGACCGCGCTCGATTACGGCGAGGACGACAGGAGCAAGCGGCCCTGCTACTACTTTCGCCGCCGCTTCACCGTCGAGGGGAGTCCGCAGACCTCCGCCCTCGTCCTGGAAGCCCTGGTCGACGACGGCTGCGCCATCTACATCGGCGGGATCGAGCGGCTGCGGCACAACCTGCCCGAGGGAGACATCGGCTACTCGACGAGCGCCATCCGTGCGATCGGAGGCAGCGACGAGAGCCGGTGGATCCAGCGCCCGCTCTCCGCGGACATCCTCGTCAGCGGCGAGAACACCATCGCCGTCGAGGTGCACCAGAGCGACGGAGCGAGCTCGGATCTGAGCTTCGATCTCAAGCTGACGGCGTATCGATGGGCGCCCCGCGAGGCTCCGCCGGCTCCCGCGGCGGAGGATGCCCCCGATCCGGCCGAGTCCTCCGGCGACGGGTCGTGAGCCGGCCGCCGCTCCCGCGATGCGCATGGCTCCCCCGCCGAGGCCCGAGCCGCGGCTCGGCGAGGGGAAGACCGTCGAGCCCGCCTCCCCGCCCGGACGGACTTTGCCTCGGGATGCCGCCCCCCGAGGGTCGATAGATGCTGGTGAAAGGGAGCGCTCCGCGCGCCGTGCCTTCCGATACTCTGAGAGCGGAGGGTCTTCACGGCGGGTTGCGGCCCGGCGGCAGGGCGGACGAAGAACCTCAGGCGGCGTGCCCCTGTTCGGCGAGCGGCGCGGACCTCGCGCCCGCGATCGGCATGCAGTCCACGGGAGAGAGAGTTCCATCCGGAGAAGCGACGTCGGAGAGCCCCGAGGATCTCGTCCGCAAGGTCTCGTCCGATCTCCTCCAGTGCCAGAGCTACGCCGGGCTCTACTTCCGCGAGCACCCTCGCGTCGTGAGCCTGACCGAGGAGATCGCCGGCCGGCTGAGTCGGTTCGAGGAGCTGACCGGCGGCCCGCTGGCGTTCGATGCGGCCCGGGTCCTCGAGGACGCCGCCCTCCTCGGCACCGAGGACCACGCGACGCCCGAGCTCAGGCTCGCCCGCCTCCTCGAGAGCCGCCTCATCGAGAAGATCGTCCTTCCCGCCAGGACCTCGGCGGACGAGATCTTCCGCTTCTCGGCCCTTCTACGGGAGGACGTGCAGAACCGAGGAGAGGAGAGCCGGCTCTCCCTGGGCGCCGAGACATGGCCCCACCTGGAGATCTACTGCTTCGAAGTTCGCGACATCCCGCTCGGGACCGCCGCGGAGGGCGATTCCCACTCCGGCCGGCTCGTGATCCACGATCAGGCTCTCGAGAATCTGATCGCCGCCTGTCCCGAGCCGGTCCGGAGCTCGATCATCGAATCGCTGCACGACCCGGAGACCATCGCGAGGCTCTCCGACATCGCCGAGACGATGAGAGCGCGCGTCGGGAGATCCGCCGGAGCGAAGGACCACCAGGTCAACCTTCTCTGCGAGATCATCAGCGCTTCCCTCGACCGCGCGCGAAGCGCGGACGGCGGTGACATCGAGCCGCAGGCCGTCGTGGGGAACGTCCGGGATCTGATCGGTTTCATCGAGAGCAACATAGGCTCGGTGGCCCGGCGGACGAGCGCGCGGGCGGGGTCCGCGGATGCATCTCCCCTCTCGGAGAAGATCGCAGCGCTCTCCGAGCACCATTCGAGCTTCTCGCGGGAGGCCGAGGCCCTCCAGGAGCAGAAGCGCCAGCTCGCCGCCATCTTCCAGTCGTACCGATCCGCGAGCGACGAGGACTCGACGCATCTCGGCTCCGATGGAGCCGCCTCGAAGCTCGATGCCCGGCAGATCCTCGACGCGGTGAAGCGGGAGGGCAAGACCTGCGCCGAGAAGAAGCCCGGGGTCGATCCCACGGCGGAGCTGGAGGCCATCCGGTACGACATCGAGGAGATCCGGCAGGGGCTCGATGGGATGGATGCTCATGCCCCGCTGGCCTGCGTCTATCTGGACCTGCTCGAGCGGGAGGAGACGCGGGAGAGCGCTCTCGGCCGGCATGCCGCCGTCGTGGGGATTCTCCTCGAGGCCCGGGAGAACGAGAGCAGCTACCGCCGTCTGATCTGGGACATCGCCCACTGCGCGCGCAGCTCGAGTTCAAAGCACGGCGAGGAGCTTCTCATCGCGCTCCTCGAGAGATCGGAATCGCCCGAGGCGCTCGCAGCCTCCCTCGAGGCCATCGCCCTCCCGGGGAACGACGATCCCGTGCTCCTCCACCTCCTCCACGAGATCGTCGAGAGGAAGCGCGCCCAGGCGATTCCCCTCCTCAGCCTACTCTGCTGCGGCAGCCACCATGGACTGCGCCGCACCGCCCGGGAGCGCCTGATCGCCCTGTCGAAGAATCCGGTACTTCTCGCCCAGTGGATCCGAACGGACATGGAATGCTTCCTGAACGAGGAGTCCTACCGCCGGGTCCACCAGCTGCTCGGCGCGCGGCGCCTCGCAGGCTCGCTCCGTGAGTTCCTGTCCGATGCGCCGATCGAGGAGACGAGCCGCTTCCTCGAGGGAGTCCGCCCCGACTGGCCGGGCGCAGAGGAGATCCTTCTGGCGGCGCTCGAGCACGGCTCTCCGGAGCTCAGGCGGTACACCCTGGGCACGCTCCACCGCGTTCCCTCGCCGGTCGTCATCACCACGCTCATCGAGACCGTGAAGCTCAACAACTACCGCGACAAGCTCGACGCGGGCGAGGCGGAGGCCGCGATCAGCTCCCTGCTCGAGATCGACACCCCGCGCACGAGGGAGTTCCTGGAGGAGATCCGGAGCGGCCGCGACTGGCTCCGCCGCCCTTACAGCAAGGAGATCCGTCAGGTGCTGGCCCGGCTCACCGCGCACGGGAAGGAGACCGGCTGAGATGGACTTCGATTACCGCGCGTTCAGCAAGGCCGCCGAAGTCTTCCGCGCTGTCAGCACGGCCCTCAACGACCTCCAGGTCTACACGGAGAAGCATCCGCACTTCCAGGAGTCCCTCGAGACGGCCCACTCCGCGATTCAGGGCTACTTCGAGTCGTATCCGGAGAGCCGGAGCATCACGTTCACGGTCCGGGGAGAGCGCGCCGAGTTCCGCAAGGTCCCGCTGGTCAACACGGGAGCGCAGGGAGCGCGGCTCGTCAAGGTTCTGAAGGCGGCGCACGCCGCCGGCCTGCAGATCCAGCAAGGCATCAGCGCAGAGGGGTGCCGGCAGCTGGTCGCCTCGCTGATCCGGCGGGCCAGGGAGGGGAGCGCCGGGCCACTCGCCGGTCACTCGGCGGCCGCGGCTTCGGACGAGGCGGGCGACACCGCCGGCTTCCGGCTCGTCTCCGAGGAGGAGGCCCGGAGGATCCAGCTCGAGATCGCAGGATACGCGGAGGCGGGGTGTGAGAGTGAGCAGAGGATCGTGCCGCTGGGCGAGCTCAGCGTCTCGGATGCATCGCTCGACAGCCTGCTCGCGAGCCACCACGTCCTCATCTCGAACCTCGAGGCCGGCAACTCGGTGGACATCGACCTGATCCGGAGCACGACCGACCAGGCCGTGGCGCTGGCGCGGTCCTCGGGTTCCTTCTCGATCCCGGGGCTCAGCCGAAGCTATTTCGATGACTTCACCTTCCATCACTCCGTCAACGTCTGCCTCCTGGCGACGCAGCTCATCTCGATGGCGACCTCGGACGAGGAGAAGATCGGCCGCATCTCCCTGGCGGCGCTGCTCCACGACGCGGGGAAGATGAGGATCCCGAGAGAGATCCTCCACAAGCCGGGGCCCCTCACGGATGCGGAGTTCGCCGAGGTCCAGAAGCATCCGCTGCTGGGAGCTGACATCCTTCTGAGCATCGACGGCATCGATCCTCTGTGCGTCTCGGTCGCCTTCGGCCATCACCTCCACGGGGGAGGCAGGTCCTACCCGCTCACGAAAACGCCGTATCAGGGGGACTGGGTCACCCGTCTCGTCTCCGTGGTGGACATCTACGAGGCGCTCACCTCGGTCCGCCCCTACAAGAAGGGCCTCTCGCCCAGCACGGCCTTCGAGGTGATGCTCGCGATGCCTGGCCTGCAGGACAAGAAGCCCTACGTCAAGATGCTCTACGACTCGATCGGGCCCTTCCCGCTCGGCACGTACGTGGAGCTCTCCACGGGAGAGCGTGCCATGGTCGTCGGCCGCAGCGAGAGGTTCCCCCGCCGGCCGAAGGTCTGCGTGCTCACGGACCCGGAGGGCAACCGGCTGCCCCGGTGCACGACCCTCGACCTGGCCGACATGAGCGCCGCCGGGGACGTGAGTCGGATGCCGACGATCCGGCGCTCCGTCGTCCCGCAGGCCCCTGGAGACGATCCGCTGGAGATGGAGATCGAGCCGGAGCCGAGGGAGATCCTGGGCGCCAGCATCCTGAGCGATGCGGATCTCATGGCCCGGGAGGGCTAGAGCCGGGGGGCTTGAAGTGGGAGCCGATCTCGAGGAGGCGGTACCGCTTTCGCCCGGAAGGAAGGTCCGCGGCGAACTCCTCGTCGAGCCTGCGGCCGAGGAAGACCCGGCCCAGGGGCGAGAGATAGTTCAGGACGCCCTCCTCCGGGCTCGCGTCCCAGGGCCCGAGGATGCTGTAGGAGATCTCCTCTCCGGTATCGAGGTCCCTCACGCGCACCCGGCTGCCCGGCCCCGTCACATCGCCCTTGACATCTACCGAGCTCAGAACGCGCGCCCTGTCCAGCTCCGCCTTCATCTGCGCCGCGCGCATGGTGAGATGGCCCTGCTCCTCCAGCGCCGATGTAAACTCCGCGTTCTCGCTGAGATCGCCGAATCCGGCGGCCTTTCCGACGGCATCGAAATTCTGCGGGATCTTCACCTCCATCAGCTCGCGGAACTCGGCCTTCCTCCGCGCCAGCCCCTCCGCCGTCACGAAGATCGCGTCGACATCCCACCAAGCGCCGGGGGCCGCCTCCTCCGCCACTCGCGGCTCGACCGCCGCGATCAGATCGAGCAGCTTGCCGCCCATGCGCGGCAGGTGGTTCGCGCAGCGCACGAGCTGGCGGTGTGCGTCTCGACGAGCGGCCCCGGAGAACTCCTCCATGGCCTCCCGGAAAAACGAGCCCGCGCCGTGGTAGAGCAGCGCCTCGACCCGCCGGAGCGAGTCTCTCGTCTCCCCCTGGCTCTCTCCGCGGGCGAGCCGGTCCACGATATGCTCGAGCAGATCGAGGACCAGGCCGAGGATCGCTCCGGGAGAGCGGCTGTCCAGGCAGCGGGTGACGGAGTTCTCGGATCCGCCCAGCTTCTGCTCGACGATCCAGCAGAAGGCCTGCGGACCGAGGCGCGGAGAGCGGACGATCTCGCCGATCGCAGCGAGCAGCGCATCGCTCGGCCGTTGCTCCAGCAGATCGCAGATGGCCTGCCGGACGCTGTCTCCTCCGAGCCGGAACGCTGTCCCCAGCAGATCCTCTGCCTCGCTCGGGCGGTCCTCGGAAAGCGCTCTCACGGCGATCCGGATGTCCTCCGGAGACACCGAGCCCTCCAGAACAGAGAAGATCTCATCGGGCGCCGCGCGGGAGACCGCCCGGCGCAGGACCTCCCTTCCCTCCTCGCGAGGCTCGGACTTCGACAGCCAGATCGCCGCCTCGAGAGCCCTGCGGCCCAACCCTTCGCTCGTGGCGATCTCGAGCAGATCCTGCCGGATGAACGAGAAGGAGGCGGGGAACTTCCTCTCGCCGGCCCGCAGAACGCATCGCGCCGTCTTCCGCTTCTCCGGCCAGTCCCCGCGGTGATATCGCTCGAGGAGGTCGCTGTCGTAGCTCACCTCCGCATCGAGCTTCTCCACGTGGTACGGCGCGCGGTCGCCGATCCGGAAGTAGCCCGAGTCGCGGAGCTTCCTCTTCGCCGCGCTCCACCACCGGGTCCAGCCGCCCTCCTCGATCACGGCCGGCACCAGCCGGACCCGGATCTCCTTGAGCGCCAGCGGAGAGCCGAAGGCCTCGAGCACCTTCTCCACGAGGAGATCCGGCTCCTCGCGCGCCAGCCGCTTCAGATCGTCCTCGCGGCGCCGGTAGAGCAGCGCCAGGAAGCCATCGTCGGGAAGGGGCTCGAGAATCTTGTCCACCACGGCGATGGCGATCCGGTGCTGCTTCTTCCTCTCGAGATCCACCTTGACCTGCTTGAGAAAGGGATCGACGGCCAGCACCTCGCCGACGCCCCATCCCGCCGCGTGGTACACGCAGGCCCCCGGGCGAAAGAGGAGGAGGCGGTCCAGCCGCTCGAGAGCCCGCGCCGAGTCTCCCTCCTCCTTGATCCCGCAGCACTCGAAGAACGCCCTCTCTGGCGTCGTGGGAGCGTGCCTCGACTCGAAGTGCTCCACGAGAAGAGTGCGGTACGCCTCGCGGGTGGGGAAGAGCCGCGAGAGGAAATCGAGGCAGCGGAGAGCTCCAGCGCTCCGCCCGGGCTCGATCGCGCTCACCTGCGGCAGGATCAGCTCGAGGAGGGCTCCAGCCCGATCGCGGTCGCCGGCTGCAGCGATCTCGCGGGCGGCTGCCACGAGGCCGTCGAGCGTCTCCGAGGAGAGCTCCGGCTCCTCGGCCAGCTCCATCCACTCGTTCTCGACCTCGTCGAACTTCTTCTCTCCGACACACTTGTGGATCCGGAGGAGTGCGGGATGCGGCTGGAGCGAGGCTTCCATGGACATGCGCGGCGGACCTGGGTGACGTCTGTGGATCGGACACGAAAGAGCACAACTTATAACGTTCCGGGCGGCCTTGCAACAGCGCTCGACCGGAGAGGCCTGAAAAAGGCGCGGGCGCCTGGCTGCTTGACCTCCGCCGGTCCTTTCGTTATCAAAGGGACTCTTTTGCCTCGCGCTGGCGACGACGGCCAGCGGGACAGACCCTCCGGACCGGCCGCAAGACCCATGATCCCCCCTCGCATCTGTGCTTCCGATCTCATCGAGGAGAGCTGCGCTCAGGGAGTGCTCTTCGACATGGACGGCGTTCTCGCCGACACGGAGGCCTGTCACGTCGAGGCATGGGTCCGGCTGATGGATCGCCACGGCGCGGCGGACGTCCCGGCCGACCTGATCCGGGCCACCTTCGGCCAGACGAACGACACCATCATCCCCCGGCTCTACCGGTATGCCGGCCAGCCCGCTCCCGAGCGCCTCGGAGAGCTGAGCCGCGAGAAGGAGACCTTCTTCCGCGAGGCAGCCCGCGGTCGCTTGAAGCCGCTTCGCGGCCTGCCGCGGTTTCTCGACTGGCTCCGCAAGCGCGGGATCCCGCTGGCCATCGGGACCTCGGCGCCGATCGAAAACGTCCGGTTTCTTCTGGACGAGTTCGGCTGGAATCGGTACTTCTGCGTCGTCGTGGACCGGAGCCGCTTCGCGGCCGGCAAGCCGGCTCCAGACTGCTTCCTGAAGGCCGCCGAGCTCCTGAGGATGCCTCCGGAGAGAGTCCTCGTGTTCGAGGACTCGATGCACGGCCTTCTGGCGGCCCGGCGGGGCCGGTTCCAGCCCTGCGCCGTCGGCACCACGCTCCCCGAGGCGGAGCTGCGCCGGCACGCGCGCTGGGTGATCCGCGACTTTCGAGACATTGCCTGTTAAAGGACTAGAGGACGATCGGGCCGGCGCCGGCGAGAAGGCTCTCCCGGCTTCCGGCCGCGCGAATTCGAGACGAACTTCCAGAATCCCTGCTACGAATCAAGGAGCAAGACATGGCGATTCGCATTGCGATCAACGGTTTCGGTCGAATCGGTCGGTGCGTGTTCCGCATCCTCCAGAGCCGGTCGAACGTCGAGGTTGTGGCCCTGAACGACCTGGTGGACGCCGCGTCGCTCGCCCACCTGCTGAAGTACGACACGGTGTTCGGCCCCTTCGATGGCCGCGTCTCCGCCTCGGCCGACGCCATCGAGGTCAACGGCAAGAGGATCAAGGTCTACGCCGAGAAGGACCCCGCCAACCTCCCCTGGAAGGATCTGGGAGTCCAGGTCGTCGTGGAGTCGACGGGCATCTTCCGCACCCGCGAGCAGGTCGAGAAGCACCTGAAAGCCGGAGCGCAGAAGGTCATCCTGACGGTTCCCCCCAAGGACTCCGTCGACGCCATGGTCGTCCTCGGCGTCAACGAGGACTCCATCAAGCCGAGCGACAAGATCTTCTCCAATGCCTCCTGCACCACCAACTGCCTCGCCCCCGTCGCCAAGGTGCTCGATGACTCCTTCGGCATCGAGAAGGGCATCATGACCACGGTGCACGCGTACACGAACGACCAGAATATCGCCGACCAGCCGCACAAGGATCCCCGCCGCGCCCGCGCTGCGGCACAGAACATCATCCCGACCACCACCGGCGCGGCCCGGGCGGTCGGCAAGGTCCTCCCCAAGCTCAACGGGAAGCTGGACGGCGTCGCTCTTCGCGTTCCCGTCGTCGACGGATCGATCGTCGATCTTGTGGCCGTGCTGGGCAAGGAGGTCACCAGGGAGGAGATCAACGCCGCCATGAAGAAAGCGGCGGAAGGGCCGCTCAAGGGCATCCTCCAGTACACCGAGGATCCCATCGTCTCGAGCGATGTCATCAAGAACACCCACTCCTCGATCTTCGACGCGGCCGCCACCCTGGTGCTCGGCGGCAAGGGGAACACCGTGAAGGTCTTCTCCTGGTACGACAACGAGTGGGGATACTCGTGCCGCGTCTGCGACACGATCGAGAAGATCGCGGGCTGATCACGGAGAGATCGACTTGACGGCGCGAGGCGATGCCCTCGGCTGCGACGTCGGCGGAACGACGATCCAGCTCGTCCACCTGCGGCGGGGAAGGATCTCCTCCCGGAGGGAGATCCCTTCCCCCCGCAGCGCCTCGCCCGCGGAGTTCCTCGATCACCTGACCGCCGCGGTCCGCGATCTCGCGGCCGGCGTTCCCACCGGCGCGCCCGTCGGCGTCGCCCTCCCCGGCTTCCTCGACGAGCGCCGGCGGAGGATCGTCCACCTCTCCCACCTGCCCCGGCTCGACTCGTTTCCTCTCGCCGCCCGGCTCGAGCGGCGGCTCTGCCGGAGCGTCGTGCTCGACGCCGACTCGAACGCGGGGGCCGTGGGCGAGTCGCGCCTCGGCGCCGGCCGCGGCGCGCGGCGGGTCCTCTACATCACGCTGGGTACCGGGCTGGGCGCGGCCCTCTGCGTCGACGGAGAGCCGGTCCGCGTCAGCCGCCACACGGTCGGGCAGGTCGCCCACGTGCCGCTCCGAGCCGCCGGACCGAGGTGCACCTGCGGGCGCAGGGGCTGCGCCGAGGCGCTTCTCTGCGCGCGGGGCCTCGCCCTGCGCGCCGGGATCCGCCCCGGCCCGAACGCCGCCCGGCGGCTCTGCGAGCGCGCTGACGGCGGCGATCCGTCCGCTGCGGCCCTCTGGGCGGAGACGGGAGCCATCCTCGGCGACCTGCTGCGGATCCTCATCCCCCTCGTCTCGAGCGACGTCGTGGTGATCGGCGGAGGGCTGGCAGCCGCCGCACGCCACTTCCTCCCCGAGGCCCGCCGCCGTCTCGGCGCCGCCGGCGAGGGCGCAGCCCCGGCGGCTCCCGAGCTGCGGATCTCGGAGCTCGCGAGCTACGCCGGCGCCGCCGGGGCAGCGCTGCTCGCCCTCGATGCGAAGGCTCGAGAGAGCCCCGGCGATTCCTGACCGGCATCCGTTCGCCGGCGATGCAGCCATCCGGGGGGCGTCCAGCGGCGCCGGCCGATCAGAGGCAGGTCGGGGGGACGCACACCGGCAGCGTGTCCTCGTCGGTCGGATCCTTCCCAGCGACATCGGGCCCTGGATCCGCCGGCGGAGGTCCCCCGAGAAAGAGGTAGCCGAAGATGCGGACGGCGTCCGTGATCTCCAGGGAGCCGCCGTCGTCGGTATCCGCGGCATCGAAGCAGGAGGGCGTCCTCCCGCCCGTGAAGAGGTAGTTCAGGATGAAGACGCCGTCGCTGAGGTCGACGCCGCAGTCCGAGTTGGAATCGCCCCGCAGGAACTCCGGCTCCGTCTCGCAGCCCTCTCCCACGTTGGCGGCCCGCGGCGTGGCGTCGACCACCCTGTAGCAGCCGCCCGAGTCGCCGTCGGGCAGGAGGCTGTAGGACCGGTTCAGGATCTCCTCGGACGTGAACCCGAACTCCACGCCGTGGATCAGTCCGAAGCCGTACTCCTCGCGGTCGTAGATGAAGATCTGCTCCCCCTCGTACGCGAGGGCGAAGTTCGTGTGGTACTCCCCGGCCGCAACGTCCGTCGGGTCCGGGCACTCCCAGAAGCAGGGGATATCGGCCCGGTAAGGGTCGGGGCACTTCGCTCCGTCGTTGTCGCACCAGACGATCAGGTGCTCCCGCGGCCCGATCCGGGCGCCCTCGGGGAACTGCCAGCGGTTGGGGTCGAAGTGTCTGTCAGAGAGCCAGAGCCCCCCGAGGTCGATCTCGCGGTCGGACGCGTTGTAGAGCTCGATGAAGTCCTCGTTCCGCTTGCAGCAGTCAGGCTCTTCGCTCGGGCAGCAATCCGGAGCGTTGGTGGGGCAGATGTCGCAGGCGTCCTGCGTCACGTCCGTGAGGAGCCCGTCCTGCAGGGGCACTACCTCGTTCACCACCAGCCCCTCGAGCTCGGACCTCGTCTCATAGCCCACGGCGTACCGGAACCAGGCGTCGCAGACGATGTACTTCTCTCCGTGGAACAGGTACTCGGCTTCCGGAGGATCCGTCGCAGGGTTGTAGTCCGGGTTCCGGCAGTCGTGGGACTCGGGATCGTGCTCGCAGCCCGGTCCCCCGAAGTCGCGGCCGCACGGTCCGACTCCCAGCGCGCAGAGGTCCAGGGGACGCGTGGACTCGAGCCCTTCCTGATCCCGGACGTAGAAGTGGAACTCGACCCGGCTCCCCGCCGGCTGACCGGGGATCTCTCCGGTCCAGATCGTCCAGCGGTCGAGGGGCGGGGTGGTCGGCGGAAACGAGGAGGGAGGATCCACCTCGTAGCCGTACTGGAGGCCGGTCACCTGATCGTAGTCCATCGGCACCGCCTGGATCTCGCCGGGGACGCCGTCCTGCCAGACGCGGTATCGGATCTCCACCGCGGCGATGTTCGGAGGGGTGGGCTCCTTGTCGTCGCGCACGCGCACCGTGAAGAGCACGGGCTCGCCGGCCGCGGGCTGTGTCGTCGAGTGGGCCGCGCGCGACACGCGGGGATCGAGGTTGCCGGGCTCGCCGTTGCGGCCGCCCCGGCAAAACCGCATGTTGTAACCATCACAGCAGGGCGTGGGCAGCGTGATGCACGACGTCCCGAACGTCGTCTGCCCCGCGGGAAAGAAGAAGAAGTTGTCGTGCACGCTCTCGATCGGCACGGGCGCGAGCCCCGCTCCGTCGGGAGAGCGCCCCAGCGAGACATCCGTTCGCAGGGGAGGAAGCCAGACCTGGTCGAGGATCGGCCGCACTCCGCCGGCGCCCGCCGGCCCCCAGAGCGTGATCGGCTCCATGCCGTCGGAGTTGACGTCGAAATTCGCGTGGGGCTCGCAGGCATCCTGGCAATCGGTCGCGGCGTCGCAGAAGACCACGAGCCGCCCCCCGGCCTCGATGTTGACGCCGCTGCGAAACCGGTAGATCAAATCCTCGGGAGGCTGGTCCGGGGTATCGCTGAGCGCGAGCGACAGCCTCGGATCCGCGTTGCCCAGCTCCAGCTTCTCGGCGCTCCCGTTGAAGAGCTCGATCATGTCGGGGAAGTCGCCTCGGACATCCCCCGGCCCCTGCGTCTCGTTGCTGGCGATCACCTCGTTGATGCGGAGCGCGCTGTGGTCCTGCGCCAGCGCCGCACCGGGGAAGCCGAGCCAGGAGATCCCGAGTCCGGCTGACAGCAGACAGCAGAGCAGGGGGAGTCGTCTCATGGGAATTCGAGTTCCGCTTTCCATCGCTTCAGTCACAACGCGCGGCCCGCAGCGCGCTCTCTGCGGGCATCACGGGTAGACGCACGGCGGCAGACCGTCATCGCTCGGATCCGGGCCGGGATCATCCGGTCCCGGAGAAGGCGGAGCCGCGGCCCCCAGAAAGAGGTAGCTGAAGATGCGGACCGCATCCGTGAGCTCCAGAGTGCCGTTGTCGTCGGTGTCCGCGGCATCGAAGCAGTCGGGCGTCCTCCCTCCGGTGAAGAGGTAGTTCAGGATGAAGACGCCGTCGCTGAGGTCGACGGCGCCGTCCGTGTTGGCATCGCCGCGGCGGAACTCCGGCTCGGTGGCGCAGGGCTCTCCCGCGTTGGGAAGGCGGGGCGTGGGCGGATACTCGTCGGTCGAGATCCGGACGCAGTCGACATCGCCGTCCGGAATCAGGCTCACCGAGCGGTTCAGGATCTCCTCGGACGTGAAAGCGAACTCGATGCCGTGGATCACGCCGAAGCCGTGCTCCTCGAGGTCGTGCAGGTAGATCTGCTCGCCTTCGAAGGCGAGGGCGAAGTTGGTGTGGTACTCGCCGGCCGAAGGGTCTGTCGGGTCGGGGCACTCCCAGAAGCAGGGCGGATCGAATCGGAGCGGGTCGGGGCACTTGGCTCCGTCGTTGTCGCACCAGACGATCAGGTGCTGGCCCGCCGCGATCCGCGAGCCGGCGGGGAACTGCCAGCGGACCGGGCGGAAGGTGCTGTCGGAGAGCCAGAGGCCCGACAGATCGATCTCGCTCGCCGAGCCGTTGTAGAGCTCGATGAAGTCGTTGTCCTTCTCGCACCCTGCCGTCGGATCGCAGTGGGTCGTGTCCTCGAGGACGAAGTGCTCAACGCCTTCAGAGTCGACGAAGTACTGGAGAGGAACGACCTCGTTGATCACGAGCCCCTCGATCTCCGGCCGCGGCGTGTAGCCGCACGTGTAGGTGTACCAGCCGTCGCAGGCGATGTAGCGCTCTCCGATCACGTCGGCGCCGCCGCCGTCCGAGGACTTCGCCTCGTCGTCGTCGTCGTCGCCGTCGCCGGTGCACGTCACGTCCGTCAGGTCTCTCTCGCAGCCCGGCCCGCCGAACTCCCGGTCGCAGGGGCCGATGCCGTCGGCGCAGATGACGAGGGGCCTCGTCGATTCCAGCCCGCCGCCGTCGCGGACGTAGAAGTGGAACTCGACGCGTGATCCTGCATCTTGACCCGGAATCTCCGCCTCCCACTGGGTCCAGCGATCGCTCGGGTGCCCCTCCTCGTCCCCGAACTTCACTCCCGTCACGCCGTCGTAGGTCATCTCCAGCACCTGCACGTCCCCGACGGTGCCGTCGCGGATGACCCGGTAGCGCACCTCGACCGCCTGGAGGCTGGCGGGGACCGGCGATGCGTCATCCCTGACCCTCGCGAGCAGCCAGACGGCCTCGCCCGCCGCGGGCCGGCTCGTCGAGTACCCGCCCATGGAGATGCGCGGGTCGAGATTGATCCCCGGGCCGTTGGGCGCTCCCTGGCAGTCCCGCCGGCTCCCGTAGAGGCACGGCGTGGTCGTCGGCTGGCAGGAGCCGAAGGTCGGAGGCGACGGCGATGGGACGGGGGGATCGGCGTCGGGGAGATAGGCGCCGTCCGTCACGTGGAAGACGAACGTGTCGTAGATGTCCCTTTCCGGCACGGGAGCGGGGCCCGCGCCGTCGGGATGGCGCCCCATGGAAGTGTCCTGGCGCAGCGGCGGGAGCCAGACGCGGTCGACGATCTGGCGCTGCCCGTCGACGCCCTCCGGCCCCCAGAGCGTCAGGGGCTCGTCCCCGTTGCTGTCGATGTTGAACGACGCGTGGAGCTCGCAGTCACCTTCGATGCGGTTCCCGTCGCAGAAGACGATCAGGAAGCCCTTCGCGGGGACCGTCGATCGCCCCGAGGGAAACCGCCAGGAGAGGAGGGGGTCGAAGGTGGTCGCCGGGGAATCGCTGAGGTAGTAGCTGAGGCGGTCGCTCGATGTCCCGAGGACGATCGGGCTGTCGCCCGCGTTGTAGATCTCGACGATGTCGGGAGTCCCGCCGCCGATATCGATGGGCTCGGCGGTGCGGTTGTCCGCGATCACCTCGTTGATGTAGAGGGGCGGCCGCTCCTGTGCCCGGGCGGGCATGGCCACGAGAAGCGCCCCGAGGAGCAGCGCGACCCCCGCCAGGCCCCCGGCGCGCGGAGGTTCCATCCATCCTCCCCACCCCCCGAGATCCGCGGCCGGCGCTGTCGAGCGATCCTGAAGCCTTTTCACATCCAACCTCCAGAGGTCTATGGCCGACTCCGCGTCCTGCGTGCAACCGCGAAGCGGTCGAGTCATGGCGAGCCAACACCCGTCCGGGAAGATCTACGCAGCCCCGCCGCGACGCGCCGGCAAAGGCCGCACAGCGGGCATCGATGCATCCCCAGAGAAGAGAGATTGCGTCAGACCCGAGGGACTTCGAGCCTCTCACAGGACGCTGACCAGGTCTCCTAAGCGATTATAACGTCCAACCTCGCGGCGCGGGAGACCAGCAGTCGGAGAAATCTCTCGATTCCCGCCGAAGGACTCCCCTCGCCCGCCCGCTGCATCCCCGCAGCGAGAACGCCTGGCTGGTGAACGGATACAGAAGCAGCATGGAAGGCCGAGTTGCTTCCAGTCAGAGACACGCGGGGCCAACCCGCCAGGCGATGGGTTTCCAGGCTTCGTTCACGGAGAGACAAAAGGCGAACCCGGCGCATCCACCGCGTCCAATTCTCCAGCCTGGAAGCGCGACTGCAACCATCATCCGGCGTCGAATTCGGGCGTGGTTCAAAACCGGGTGACACCGGTTTTGAACCACGCTGTCCCTTTTTGCGGGGGAGGCGGCCCCTCCCCCGCGCCGGCCGCGACACGCGGCCTCCCCCTCCTCGGCGCCTGATGGGCGCCGGGCGCCTGCGGCGCCTGTTCTTCGTTTCTGAAACACGCC
>JAFGKN010000666.1 GCA_016928605.1 Planctomycetota bacterium
CGTGGGGTTCACGGGCGACGAGATCGACGAGCTCCTCGCCGGGCTCGAGGGTGCGCTGGATCTCGAGGGTATCGACCAAGTGCCCGAGCCGCCGGACGATCCCGTCACGAGGCCCGGGGATGTCTGGCTTCTGGGGAACCACCGGCTGCTCTGCGGCGACGCGGGCCAGGCCGAGGACGTGGACCGGCTGCTCGCGGGCGCGGTGATCCACCTCGTGAACACCGATCCGCCCTACAACGTCAAGGTCGAGCCCCGCTCGAACAACGCCATCGCCGCCGGCGTCTCGTCCTTCTCCCGGCGGGAGGACCTCCAGTGCGCGCGGTCGACCACCGAGCGCGGCAAGAAGGACCGCAAACGCACGCTCCTCCACCACCAGTCGTTCGACCTCCACCGCGGCAAGAGCAAGGCTCGCGGCACCACCGCGAAGATGCGCCCGAAGGACCGGCCGTTGCAGAACGACTTCGTCAGCGATGAGGCGTTCGCGGAGATGCTGCTTGCGTGGTTCGGCAACATGTCCCGCGTACTCATTCCGGGCGGCGGGTTCTACGTGTGGGGCGGCTACTCGAACTTCGGGAACTACCCGCCGGCGCTCAAGGCCAGTGGCCTCTACTTCTCCCAGGCCATCATCTGGGATAAGGAACACCCAGTCCTCACGCGGAAGGACTTCCTCGGGTGCTTCGAGGTCTGCTACTACGGTTGGAAATTGGGCGCTGCACACCGCTTCTTCGGCCCGCCTAATGTTCCCGACCTCTGGCATGTCAAGAAGGTCAACCCCGCCTCGATGGTCCATCTCACCGAGAAGCCCGTGGAGCTCGCCACGCGCGCACTGGAGTACTCCTCCCAGCGCGGCGAGCACGTGCTGGACCTCTTCGGGGGAAGCGGCTCCACGCTGATCGCGGCGGAGGCGCTGGGGCGGCGCGCCTACGTGATGGAGATCGATCCCGCGTACTGCGATGTGATCGTCACCCGCTGGCAGGCGCTCACCCAGCGGACCGCGGTGCTCGAGGGCACCGACCGGGCGTTCGGCGACGTGAAGGAAGAAAGGAGCGAGGACCATGCCGAGCAAGCTGCCGTTTGAGGCATTTGACTACTACTACAGCCTGGGACCCGGCCGGAGCTACACGGCCGTGGCCGAGTACTACGGCGTGTCGAAACGCGCGGTAACCAGCCGCGCGCTGAAGGAGCGCTGGCAGGAGCGCATCCTCGACGTGGAGCGCCAAGCCCGGGAGAACGTGAACAAGAAGTGCGCGGAGACGCTTGAGGAGATGACCGAGCGGCACCTGCGGGTACTGAAGGCGATCCAGGCGCGCGCGCTGGAGGCGCTGCGCGCGATGCCGCTCGAGAGCGCGATGGACGCCGTGCGCGCGCTCGGGCTCGCGATCAAGGAGGAGCGGTCGGCCCGCGAGGAACCGGCAGACCGGGACGGGGCCAACGTCGAGGCGATCATCCGGCGGGAGTACGAGCGGTGGCTCGTGCCGGTGGACCAGCAGGAACCGGCGTCCGGGGGCGAACCGCAGGCGTCGAGCGCAGACGACGAAAACGACGAGGACGGAGGTGTGCAATGAGGCGTTCCCGGTGGGCGCGGATCGAGCCGTGGGTGCTGACCGCGGCGTGGGTGGTGATCGGGATCTGCGGCGGCACCCTGTCGGTCCAGCTGGTGCTGAAGCTCTGCGGCTGCGGGGAGTGAGCCATGCCGACGGCAACCGTGCCGCGGCGGCTCAGCCCGGCCGCGTTCTTCCGCGACATGGGCTACGCGCCCCATCCGGGCCAATGGGCGATCCACCACTCGACGGCCCACCGGCGGGTGGTGGCCTGCGGGGTTCGGTGGGGCAAGACCCTCTGTGCCGCCATGGAGGGGCTGTGCGCGGCGATGCAGCCGAAGGAACGCTCGATCGGCTGGGTCGTGGCGCCGACGTACGATCTCGCCGACAAGGTCTACCGCGAGCTGATCGTGCTCGCGGCCGAACACCTTCGTCATCGCATCATCACCTTGAAGGAGAGCGAGCGGCGGCTGGTGCTGCGGAACCTCGCCGGCGGCGTGAGCGAGATCCGGGGGAAGAGTGCCGATAATCCGGTCTCGCTCTTGGGCGAGGGCCTCGACTGGGTGATCGTCGACGAGGCCGCACGGATGAAGCCGCTGATCTGGGAGAGCCATCTGAGTCAGCGGCTGCTCGACAGACACGGGTGGGCGCTGCTCATCTCCACCCCCCGCGGCAAAGGCTGGTACTACGACCTCTTTCGGCGTGGCCAGGGACTCGATCCGGACTACCAGTCGTGGAACCACCCTTCGTGGACGAACCCGTACGTGAGCGCCGAGCTGATCGAGCAGGAGCGGGATCGATTGCCCGAGCGGGTCTTCAAACAGGAATATGGTGGCGAGTTCCAAGAGGGCGCGGGCCAGGTGTTCCGCTACGTGCGCGAGTCGGCGACCGGCGCGTGGCAGGAGCCGAAGCCGAGGGAGTACTACTACGCCGGTCTCGATCTCGCGAAGGTGGAGGACTACTCGGTTGTCTGCATCGTCAACCGCAATCGCGAGGTGGTGTTCGCCGACCGCTTCCATCGGCTCGACTGGTCGGTGCAGGTGAATCGCATTCGAGCAGCGGCCGACCGGTACCACCGGGCTCGCCTCCTCGTCGACTCGACCGGCGCAGGCGAGCCGGTCTTCGAGTCCCTGCGCCGCGCCGGCTGCAACGCGCTCGCGTATCCCTTCACCGCCCGCAGCAAGGCCGCGCTCGTCGACAACCTGGCGCTGATGTTCGAGCAGCGTTTGATCACGCTGCCGCGCGCGGATCTGTGGCCGGCGGGGATCGATGAGCTGGAGAGCTTCGAGTTCAGCGTCACCGATGCCGGCAACGTGAAGACCGGCGCACCGAGCGGCGTGCACGACGACTGTGTCGTTGCCCTGGGGCTGGCCGCCTGGCAGGTGCGGCCGAGCCGGCCGGTGCCGATGGTCTATGTCTGACCGGGGCAGGAACCGGTGGCTGAGGACCGTTCTCCCACCGGTCTCCCTGTCTTGCCCACAGCGCGCCGCGTCCCTGCCGTCGCGGCTTGAGCTACACGGTGATCGCCGTCTTCACCGTCAGCTTCATCCCGGTCTTCGCGTAGAGCGCCATCGCACTCGGTGACACACCGTCATGGATCGCCTTCGCGACGCGAGTCTCGAGCCTCCGCTTGCTGCCAAACGCCTCGCCGTCCTCGCCGATGACGAGCAGCCACCGGTCGGGCGACCAGCCCTTCGGGCGGCCGCCGCGGGCACCGGTCTTCGTCTTCGGTGGCCGGCCCGGCCCGCGCTTCGGGGCCGGGGCCTTGGCACCGGCCTTCTTGGGGACGACGCGCGCCATGTCGACGAAGTTCAGTCCGGTGCCGAACTTCGCCTTCACGCCCTTCTGGATGTCGGCCATCCGAGTCGTGCCGGCTTGGCGCAGCGTCTTGGCGTACGCGATCTTCTCGCGCTGGGATGTCTTCGGCATGAATGCTCACTCCTTAGGGGTTGATAGGGTTGCCTAACACACATAAGCAAAGGCGTAGTGTGCCGGGTGGGGAAATCAAGAGCGGCGGCGAGGATTTCCGCCGTATGGAGCACGTCTTGCGTGCGACGCGCCGCGCGAAAGATTCCCGGAATCGCTGCCGGATTGCCTTGCTGGGCTCGCAAGGCTCGAGGCTTCATGGAGTCGTCACCATTGGCTTCTTCAGGAGGATCAGACATGCCCAACGACACCGAAGCGAAGATGGAAGCGACCGACGACCGCGAGTTCGACAGTGTAGTCGACGCCCTCGGCGCGGCACTGCTCCGCTACCGCAGCGCGCTGAACCTGGCGCGCGGCAAGGTGGCTTTCCACAGTCCGATGGACATCGAGGCGCGGGAGAAGGCGCGGGGCAGCCTCTACTTCGCCAGCCAGGACCTCCACGAGGTCGCGCGGGCGATCGAGGTCCAGGTCGCCGCCCGGCTCGGCCGCGAGCCCGGCGAGATGTTCGACTACGACACCGGCCAAGTCCTGACGGCGGCCGATCGCCGCGCGCGCCAGGCCGACGACCGGCCGAACGACCCGTGGTGGGTGGTCGCGGCGAAGCGCGCCGCGCGGAAGGAGGGGTGAGATGACCACGCACGACCAGGGCATCAGCGACACGAGCCTGCGCGACATCCTGGACCGCCTCGAAGACATCGGGGTGGATCTCCAGGTCGCCTACGAGCGGGCGACCGAGGAGATCGCGCACCTGCGCCACCTCCGACCGGCGCTCGCGCAGCAAGCGGAGGACGGCTGGCTGTCTTCGCTTCGGCACGCGGTCAGCGGGCGGGTCGGCCGCTACACGGCGCTCGCCGACACGCTGGAGGCGCTCGAGGAAGCGGAGGCGGAGTGATGAGCGCGATCGAGGTCAACACCACCCGGTACGAGTTCTCCCACGGCAAGCAGCCGCGCGGCTACGGCTGGTGGGCCTTCGACATCATCCGCTATCACGGCGACGGCACGCGCACGCGCGAGCGCGTGATGCGGGCGGGGAAGTACGGCGAGGCCAAGCGCTACGCGGTCACCCTGGCGCGGACCGGTCCCGCCGCGACGATCGTGGTGCTGCCATGATCCCCCGGACCGAGAGCCAGAAGAAGGCGACGGCGGCCGCCATCCGCAGGATCGCCGAGATGACGGCGCGGTACTGCACCGGCCAGAAGCGGGCGCAGGCCCTCGAGCACCTGCGGCGGCTCGATGCCCAGGCGCAGGCGGCGCGGAAAGGAGGCGAGTGATGACGGTAGTGCAGAACGCGCAGGTGTGCGCGCGCTGCGGTGCCCGGCCGGCGAACGCCTGGGTCCGGGATCAGGAGGCGCGCCAGTTGCGCCTCCGCTATCGCGAGCGGCGACAGAACCGCCGGCGGCTCGATCCGGGCTACTGGCGGATCGACGGCATCGGCGCGCGGCTCCGGGCCGCGGGCTGGGGCGCGGAATGGGGCGGCCAGCAGGTCTGCCCCAAGTGCATGCAGGAGTTCAGCGTTGTTCTGAACACGCATTGAGATCCAGCCTCGCCAGCGCGGTGGTCGCGCGGGTGAGGTGCAATCCAGAAAGGGAACGGACCATGAGCAAGACGCAGAACCAGCCCGAGACCGCGACCGCGACGATCGCGACCAAGACGAGCATCCCGCCGTGGGGCGGCTTGCCCGTGAAGGAGATCGAGCCGGAGGTCGTTGTCGCCTCGGTGGAGATCACCGACGACGACGAGCCGCAGCCGGTCGCCGTGGTGAAGGTCGAGGAAGAACCCAAGGCGAAGCGGCGGAGAAGTAGGCGATCCGCGCCCCCAGACGCGCCCCAGGGCGCGCCGGACGCGGCATCGGCGTCGTCGACCCAGACGTCGAAGAAGAAGGCGGCGACGCCCACGGCGCCCGAGAAGGCCGCCACAGCGCGCCCGGCGAAGGCCAGCGCGAGCAAGGCCAAGACGGCCCGCGGCAAGGAAACGAAGGACAAAGCTACGTCCAAGACGTTGGACAAGAGTGCCACCTTCGGCGAGCTGGCCGTGGCGTTCATCGCGCACCTCGAGAGCGTAGGAAAGAGCCACGGCACGCTGGCCAGCTACGCCATCGAGCTCAAGCTGGCGCGGGCGGTGCTCGGCGAGGACACCCGGGTCGGCGACCTCACCGAGAAGCACATCCGGGCGTTCTTCCTGTCGGACCGTGTCACCCTGAAGCGCTCCGGCCAGCGGAAAGCCGAGGTCGGTATCCTGAAGACCCGCCGGGTGGCACGGATGGCGCTGGAGTGGGCGCAGGAGATCGGGCTCGTGGCGAAGGCGCCCGTCCCCGACCTGAAGGGCGAGACCACGAAGACCGAGGGGAAGTAGCGGTGAACCTCGGGGCCGGCCTGGGCGACCAGGTCGGCCCCGCGTGAATTCCAGGCTGACCTTCGCGGAGAACTCCGATGCACCTCCTGAGTGCGCTCGATCGCTACCAGACCCAGCTGGCCGCCAACGGCCGCTCCCCGCACACCCGGCACCAGTACCGGCGGCACATCCACCTCCTCGCCCGCTGGCTCGCCTCCCGCCGCCATTCCGGCGATCTGCGGGCGATCGGCCACGAGACCGTCGCGGCCTTTCTGACTTCCCCCGCCGCACGTCTCCGTCCCGATGGCCGGCCGAAGAAGGGCTCCGCGATGAACGGGCTCCGGAGCTCGCTCCGCGCGTTTTTCGGCTGGGTCCATGCCGCCGGGTACGTCCCCAGCAACCCCGTGCGGTTCGTGGAGCGCGCCCGCTGTGCCCCACCTCCACCGCGCGGGCTGAGCCCGGCCGAGCAAAGCCAGCTCCTCCACGCCTTCACGCAGGCGGTCACGCCGGAGGAACGCCGCGACGCGGCCTTCTACAGCACCCTGCTGCACACCGGGATTCGGATCGGCAACGCCGTGCAGCTGGACATCGACGATCTCGATCTGGAGCGCCAGGAGCTCCGCCTGCGCCACGCCAAGGGGGACCGCGAGGAAGTGGTCTACTTGAATCCCGCCGCCCAGCGCGTTCTGGGCGAAGCCATCGGCAAGCGGAGCGCGGGACCGGTGTTCGTCGGTCGCCACGGTGGGCGAGTGTCCGCCCGGAACATGCAGCGCCGGTTTCGCGGCTGGCTCCGCCGTGCCGGCATCGCCCGGGCCTACAGTCCGCACGGCCTTCGCCATGCCTTCGGCCTCCGCATCTACGAGAAGACCGGGGACATCCTCGTGACCCAGGCGGCCCTGCACCATCGGAGCATCTGCTCCACCCTCGTCTACGTCCGAGTCCCCGAGCAGCGGCTCCGGCAGGCGCTGCAAGCCTGATTGCACCAGCCCCGCACTGCCGGTAGAATCCCCCCACCCGGGAGTCGAGGTGCAGTAGTTCCGCCCCCCCGGCACGCGGGAATGCCCGGCTCGTGCGAGACTCCGATGCCTGACGAACGCCCCTCCGCAGAGCGCATTGCTTCGTTGATCGCCCAGTTGTACACGGCCAACGAGGGCTTGCGAGAGATCCTCGAGGCGGAAACGGTCTGGAAGACCCGAAACACCCCCTTCTCCAAGCACGCGGGCTACCGCCTCCGCGACGAATCCTCGGTCCAGATCCTGCCGGCTGCCCACCGCCGCGTGGGCGCACTCCTCGACGAGTTGGAGCGTCTTCAGGCCGGGGAGGTCGTCCCGCGCCTTCAGGCGGCGATCGTGCGCATACGAAGCGTCCTGCGGATGGTGATCGGCGCAACGGAGGACTCCGCCCCGCAGACACTCGAGGAGGCGTACCAAGCGGCCTTTCAGCGCGAGGAGCTCTATCCGATGAGCCTGATCGGGGATCTGCAACAGGTCCGCGACATGCTCCTCGCCGCGAAGCGGGAGGAAATCCACCTTCCGGGCAAGCCGATGGCAAAGAGGAAGGGCGGGCGGCGCCCTCAGTCCGATCCCGCTGCCGATCGCAGGCTGTATGAAGCGTGGAAGACCGGCAGATACCAGACCCACGAGGGCCTCGCCCGAGAGAAGGGAATCTCCGAGACGGAGGTCCGGCGCGCCATCGACCGCCACCGGAAGCGTCTGGCTCGCAAGGCGTGAG
>JAFGKN010000111.1 GCA_016928605.1 Planctomycetota bacterium
CGATCCTCGGCCTCGGTCGACGGCCCCCACGAGCTGGCCCGGAAGAGCGCGAGCGTCTCGACCGTGGCGGCGGTCGACCGGACGCCGGCGACGTCCCTGAGGACGCTCTCGACGGCCGGGGGATCCTCGATTCCGATGAAGTCGATGCTCGAGACCTTGATGTCGCTCGTGCTCCCTCGGATGCGAGCCTCGAGCTCGGAGCGGAATCCCTCCATCACCGAGACGACCACGATCAGCACCGTCACGCTGTACGTCACCGCCAGCAACGCCGCCAGGGTGATGAGTCGCAGGGAGTACTTGTAAGCGAGGAAGAAACGGTACATGGACTCCTTCCAGCCGCGGGACGGCGCGCTGCAAATGCGCGGCAGGTCTCGGCGGACCGGCCCCGGGCTTCTCCGACGCGAGGAGTCCGAGCCGGGCCGCGGGCATTCTATCCGGGAGAAGATTCTCCTTGAACCCCCGAGCGGCCCGCTTACGATAACTTTCTTTGTTGCGAATCCCACGCCGGCCGGGGGCGTCCATCGTTCATGGAAAGCGAGCAAGACCGCGAGGAGCTGGAAGAAGCGGGATCCGATGACGCGCTCCGCGATGTCCTCCTCGAGCTCCCCTACGTGCCGGACTTCCTACTCGACGACATCCTCTTCCACTTCGTGCCTTCACGGGACAAGCCGCGTGCGGTGTACCACCAGCTCATCGGAAAGTCGGGGTCCAACTGGTCGAGCTACTACACGAAGAAGGGGTGGAACTTCCTCCATGGCTCCGGAGAGGCTCCAGCCTCGGATGGGCCCTATCGGCTGGATGTGGACTCCGCCCGGATCGACCTGCTCCCTCCGGGACGGTTCCTGGCGCCGCGGCCCCTCCTGCATCTCGGTCGCGACGGTCCGGGCATTCCGATCGTCAGCCTCGAGAAGCGGAGGCCGCTGAATCCCTGGAAGCCGAACTACATCCGCGCCGTCGAGTTCATCAAGAGATTCGAGTGGCCCTGCCCCGTGCCCCGCCGCGTGCAGGCGGCGTTCTGGGAGATCGAGGAGTGCGGCGAGATCGCGGGCAGCACGTCCTGGAGAAACGCGGAGGCCATCCTCCTCAATAGCGACTCGTGCGAGGTCCGCGAGACGCTCGAGGCGGTCTTCTACAACCGCCCGGAGGATTTTCCCCTCGGCTCCGAGGTCTACCTTCGCGTGCTGGGCCGTATGGGCAGGGCCGGCTTCCAGCAGCTGACCGCCCTCGCGAATCATCCGGTGACCCGCAAGCGGCGAGCCGTCGCGCGAACGCTCGGCGAGCTCCGCGACGAGCAGGGTGTCCCCACGCTGCTCCTGCTCCTCGATGACGAGGACCCGGACGTCCGGGGAGCAGCCCTTCGCTCCCTCGCGAAGGTGGGCGTGACCGACCTGCAGGATCCGGAGGGAAAGGTGCGGGCCTACCTCGAATCTCCCGAGCCTCCGTACCGCGTCTGGGCCTCGGCGGCTCTCCTCGCGGGAGGCGATGAGTCGCAGAGGAAGTACCTGATCCAGCTCGTCAAGGAGGAGGACCGTCCTCTGGCGGATCTCGGCGACCTGGGAGATGTGCTGGTCGATCTCGATCTCGAGGATGTCGTGCCCTTCCTCATCCACCGGCTCAAGGACGAGCGCCGCGAGATCTCGCTCGATGCCGCCGAGACCCTCCAGCGCCTGACGGGCGAGGATGTCGAGTTCAGCGCCGAGCAGGATGCCGAGCAGCGGCGGGTGGCGATCAAGACCTACACCCGCTGGTGGGAGGAGAGGAAGCGCGAGCGCAGCGCGCAGCGTCGTGGCAGGCGCAAGAAGTAGCTAGAAGCCCGCAGGCGCTGCTCACGCATGGAAGGCCGGAAGAAGCAGGGGACGCACCTTCTCGACGTTTCAGGCTGCCGAGAGAGCGCGTCCCCCGCCGGGATGCTGTACTCGTCCGCGCGGCTACTGCCCCGTGGCGATGTAGGCGAACTCCTCGATCGTGACGCCGGCTCCGCTCTGAGCGACATGCTTCTGGACCGAGAGCTTGTCGTTCTTGACGAACGGCTGCTCCAGGAGAGCCACCTCCTGGACGAACTTGTTCATCTGTCCCTCGACGATCTTGTCGAGGACCTGAGGAGGCTTCTTGGCGTTCTTGGGATCGCTCTGGATCGCCGCGAGCCGGATCTCCTTCTCCTTGGCCAGAAGGGTGGGATCGATCGACTCGCGCGAAAGGCTCTGCGGCCTGTTGAAGACGATGTGCATGCAGAGGTCCTTGCCGGTCTCGACCACCTTGGGATCGGAGACGGAATTGCCCTTGAGGGCGACCATGGCCGCTTTCTTCTGATCGAAGTGCACGTACTGCACCACCGCGTCGGCCTCGAAGCGGGCGAATCCGCCGAGCGATATGTTCTCCCTGAGCTGGTTGACGAGCTGCGTCACGCCGTGGGCCACCGACTCACCCGAGGGCAGGGCCGCCGCGCCGAGGGACTCCGCATCGGCGGGCTTCTCGCGGACGACGACGTCGGCGAGCTGCTCGACGAAATCCTTGAACTTCTCGTTGTTCGCGACCGGCTCGGTCTCGCAGCAGAGCGCGACGAGAGCGCCGATCCGCCCGTCCTCCGAGACCCGGCTGCCGATCCGGCCCTGATGAGCGGCTCGGCCGGCGAGCTTGGCTTGCGCCTTGGCGCCGGCTTTCCGGAGGTTCTCGACCGCCTTGTCGATGTTGCCGCCGGCCTCCTCGAGCGCTTTCTTGCATTCCATCATCGGAAGCCCGGTACGGTCGCGGAGGTCTCTCAGTTTCTCGCTGTCGAAAGCCATGATCGTATTCCCTGGTGAGGTTTAGCGACAGATACAGGGCAACACTCCACTCCAATTGCCCTTGCTTGTCAAGAGTTGGCCGAAGCCGAGCCGCCGCGACTTCGAGTCGCGGGGCGGAGAGCCCGGCTAGAGCTCCTTGACCGCCTGGATGATCCTCGTGATCGTCTCCTTGGCGTCGCCGAAGACCATCATGGTCCTCTCCTGCGTGTAGAGCGCGTTGTCGACGCCGGCGAATCCGGGGTTGAGGCTGCGCTTCAAGACCATGACGGTGCGAGCCTTGTCGACATCGAGGATCGGCATGCCGTAGATGGGGCTCGAGGTGTCGGTCCGGGCCGCCGGATTGGTCACGTCGTTGGCTCCGATCACCATCGCCACGTCCGCCTGGGGAAAGTCGGGGTTGATCTGTTCCATGTCGTAGAGCTGGTCGTAAGGGACGTCGGCCTCGGCCAGGAGGACGTTCATGTGCCCCGGCATCCTTCCGGCGACGGGGTGGATCGCGTACTTCGTCTGCACGCCGCGCTTCTGCAGCAGGCCGGCGAGCTCCCTCACGGCGTGCTGCGCCTGCGCCACGGCCATCCCGTAGCCGGGGACGAAGATCACGAGGTTCGAGGCCTCGAGGAGCACAGCGGCATCCTCCGGCGAGCCGCTCTTGACCGCGCCCTGCGCCTTCGCCCCGGCGGGGCCTGTGGCCGCCGGGCCCGCCGCGCCGAACGCTCCGAAGAGCACGTTCGCCAGCGAGCGGTTCATCGCCTTGCACATGATCTGGGTCAGGATGATGCCCGAAGCTCCGACCAGCGAGCCGCTGATGATCAGCGCGTTGTTGCTGAGGACGAAGCCGGTCGAGCAGGCCGCGAGCCCGGAGTAGGAGTTGAGGAGCGAGATCACGACAGGCATGTCGGCGCCGCCGATGGGCAACACGCTGAGCACGCCGAGAACCGAGGCCGCGATGACCAGGCCGAAGAAGGCGAGCTGGCTGGTGGGGGAGAGCACGATGACGACTCCCAGCGCCAGGGAGGCTATCAGCAGGATCAGGTTGATCGTCTTCTGCAGCCGGTAGACCAGCGGCTTCCCGCTGATCAGCTCCTGGAGCTTGGCGAAGGCCACGAGGCTGCCTGTGAGGGTGACGGCTCCGATCAGGACGCTCAGCACCATGGGCACGGAGGTGTCGGCTCCGAGCTCGACCGACGCGCCGGCGCTGGACAGGTGGTTCGAGTACTCGCTCCAGGCGACGAAGGCGGAGCCGCCGCCTCCGAGGCCGTTGAACACCGCGACCATCTGAGGCATGGCGGTCATCTGGACGGTCTGGGCGAAGTAGGCGCCGATCGCGGATCCGACGACCAGACCGGCGATGATCCACGCGAAGCTCAGGACCTCCGCGTGGAAGAGCGTCGCCACAACGGCCACGAGCATGCCGACCGCCGCCAGCTGGTTTCCCCGCGGGGCGGTCTTCGGCGAGCTGAGCATCTTCAGGCCGACGATGAAGAGACAGGCTGCCAGGAGGTAGAGGAGGTTGATGGTGATCATGGATCGGTGGGTGCTCTCACTGCTATCTTCATCGAGAATCCGTCCTTCGGAGCCTCGTTTTCCGCGAGCTGCTGCTGCTGCTGCTGCTACTTCTTCTTCTTGAACATGAGCAGCATCCGGTTGGTCACCAGGAAGCCTCCCACGACATTGACGGTGGCCAGGACAACAGCGACGAACCCGAGGATGGTCGCCATGTCGGTCTCCATCGCCCGGCCCGCGCAGATGATGGCGCCGAGGATCGTGATGCCCGAGATCGCGTTCGATCCGGACATCAGGGGGGTGTGGAGCGTGGGCGGCACCTTCGAGATCACCTCGAATCCGACGAACACGGCGAGGACGAAGATGGTGATGCTCGCGATCAGCGTTTCGGTCATGACTTGGCTTCTCCATCGAGGGCCGCTCGAGCCGCCTCGTGCAGGACTTCTCCCTCGCGGGTCACGAGGGGCGCCCGGATCAGCTCGTCCTCCAGATCGAGCTCGATCCTGCCGTCCTTCAAGAGCTGCTTCAGGTACATCGAGATGTTGTTGGAGTACATCTCGCTGGCGTGGACGGAGGCGCCGCTGGGCAGGTCGAGCGGGCCGCAGATCGTCACGCCCTCGACGACCTTCGTCTCTCCGGGAGCGGTGAGCTCGCAGTTGCCGCCCTGCTCGGCGGCGAGATCGACGAGCACGGATCCGTACTTCATCGCCCG
>JAFGKN010000667.1 GCA_016928605.1 Planctomycetota bacterium
AGAGCATGGCACTGCGGCGGAGCCTGTCTCTGCAGGTCGAGCCCGCCGTCTTCGCAGGTGGAGTCGAGATGCCGATGAAGCTCAAAGCCTTTCTGACCCGCTGGACGAGCGACTACGGGATGCTCCTCGTCCTCCTCCTCCTCTGCATCTTCTTCAGCTGGCGCACCTGGGGGGAGCAACAGCCAGAAGGTGCGGATGCTGGACGCCGCCTCGCCGATCTCATCGCCCGCGAGCACGGCCGGGCGGCGCGGGTCGTGATCGCCTGCCAGTCGAGCCAGGCCGACGTCGAGTTCGCCGCCGAGCTCGAGAGGCGGCTGCGCGCGGACGGGATCACGGTCGTCGAATCGGTGCTGGGCCAGCCGGCGGACGCGCGCAGAGCGCTCGAGCGGCTGGCCGGGTCGGGGATCTCCTTCGACCTCATCGCGGGCAGCCCGGCCTCCGCGCGGTGGCCAGTCTTCGAGAGCGTCCGCGCGGATCTCGACGCGATGGCCGCCGTCAAGGTGGTCGCTCCGGGCGTCTACCACGGTTCGACGTTCCTCAAGGGAAGCAACCTCCTCAACATCGCCAACCAGATCGTGGTCATCGCCATCATCGCGATCGGCATGACGATGGTCATCATCACCGCCGGCATCGACCTCTCCGTCGGCAGCCTCATCGCCCTCTCCGCCGTGGTGGCGACCTGGCTCATCCGCGCGAGCGACCGGGGCGCCGGGTTCCTCCCGCGCCTGAGCTGGCCGTGGCTCGCCTCGTGGATCGCGCTCACCGCCGCAGCCTCGGGGATCGCGCTCCTGGGCCGGCGCCGCCGGGCGCCCCGCCTGCAGACTGCGGCCTGCCTGGTTGCCGCCGGCGCAGCCATCGGCGCGGCCGTCGCGCTCTGGCCCACTCTCTTCCGTACGTTCCTCGACATCGTCGAGCGGCTCGGCCCGACGCCGGCGGGCATGATCTTCTGCTGCCTCTGCGCGATCGGCGTCTGCGCGGCCGTCGGCGCCTTCTCCGGATCGATGGTCACCTTCTTTCGCGTGCCGGCCTTCATCGTGACGCTGGGCATGATGCTCGTCGCCAGCGGGCTCGCCTACATCATCGCCGAGGGTCAATCGATCTACGAGATCCCCGACTCCTTCGTCTGGTTGGGGCGCGGCGTGGTGCTGGGGAGGATCCCCATCGCGGTGCTGCTCATGGCCGCGCTCTACACGGTGGCGCACATCGCGATGACCCGGATGGCGCTCGGCCGCTACATCTACGCGGTGGGCGGCAACCCGGAAGCGGCACGTCTCTCGGGCGTCCCGGTGCGGCGCATCGTTCTGCTCGTCTACACCGTCAGCGGAGCCCTCGCCGGACTCGGCGGCATCGTCGTCGCCTCCCAGCTCAAGAGCGGCTCGCCGACCTACGGTCTGATGTACGAGCTCTACGTCATCGCCGCCGTGGTCGTCGGAGGAACATCGCTCGCCGGCGGGGAGGGGAAGATCCTCGGCACGCTGATCGGCGCCTTCATCATCGCCGTCATCCAGAACGGCATGAACCTCACCGGTGTGGAGAGCTACACTCAGAAGGTCGTGCTGGGCCTCGTGATCCTGGGCGCCGTGCTGCTCGATCGGCTCAAGAAGCAGGGCGGCCTGCTGCTGCGGAGAAAGACGCCGTAGCCGGCCTGCGCCCCCTCAATCCCGGTTCGTCTCGGGGTACATCCGCGAGATGTCCTCGCGGATCTGGCTGGCCCCGGGCAGGGCGAGGACGTCGTCGATCCGGCTCTCGAGAGGCCCCAGCTCGTGGGTGGCGAGCCGCTGCTTCAGCTCGGGCAGAGCGCCGGGCGTCACGCTGAGGGAGTCGACACCCATGGCGAAGAGCAGGAGAGCGAGCCGCCACCGGCTGGCCATCTCGCCGCAGACGCTGACCGGCTTGCCCTGCTCCCGCGCCAAGAGCACGGTGCGCCGGATCATTCGCAGCACGGCGGGGTGGTACGGATCGCGCGTCCCGGCGAGGCGGGAGCTCTCGCGGTCGACGGCCAGCGCGTACTGGATCAGATCGTTGGTGCCGATGGAAAGGCAATCGGACTCCTCTGCGAGCGACCCGGCGATCTCGACCGCCGCGGGGAGCTCGATCATCGCCCCGATCTGCGGGCTCTGCCGCCCTCTTCGGTCCGGCAGCTGGCCGATCGCGTCGTCGATCATCGCCCGGATCTCCTGGAGCTCCTCGAGAGAGCTGACCATGGGGATGAGGATGCTCAGCGGCCGTCCGGCGGCGGCCAGCGCAAAGGCCTGCACCTGGTCGCGGAGCACCTCCGGGTGATCGCGGAGCACGCGGATCGAGCGGTAGCCGTGGAAAGGATCGCGCGACGCATCCAGCGTTCCCTGCGGCAGGAACTTGTCGCCGCCCAGGTCGAGGAGCCGGAAGTGAATCGGGCCCTCGGGAAAGGTCTCGTAGGCCTTCCGGTAGATGCGGACCTGCTCCTCGCGGGTCGGGAAGTACTCGCGCAGGATGAAGGAGAACTCCGTGCGGTACAGCCCCACGCCCTGCGCGCCGTTCTTCTTGGCGAGGCCGAGGTCGGCGGCCACTCCGATGTTGGCGAGCAGCGTGAGCCGCTTCCCGTCGGCGGTCCGCGCGGGCAGGTTGCAGTAGGCGAGAGTCTCCTGGTGCCGCCGGTCCGAGCGCCGGGCCTTTCTCTCGTACCGTTCCAGCGTCTCCACGGTAGGATTGACGACGACGGTCCCCGAGCTGCCGTCGACGATGAGCCGGTCCCCCCCGCGGACGATGGAGGTGATCCCCTGCACTCCCGTCACGGCAGGAATCCCCATCGAGCGGGCGAGGAGCGCCCCGTGGGATGTGACGCCGCCCACCTCGGTGACGAGGGCGCGCCCTCCCTCGGCCTTCAGCTCGATGATGAGCGAGGGGGGCGTACGACGGGCCACGACGATGCGATCGGTGACCTCCGAGGAGACGGGCTTCTCCTCGAGCAGGTGAGCCAGGATACGGCCGCGCAGGTCGAGGATGTCCTCGATCCGGTCGCGGATGTAGGAATCGGCCACCTTCGCGAGCTGGTTCTTGAACTCCTCGAGGGCGCCGAAGACGGCGATCGGAGCGGTCACGCCGCTCTCGATCGAGCGCTCGATCCGTTCCAGAAGAACCTCGTCGTTCAGGAGCAGCAGGTAGGAGCTGAAGATCAGGGCGTGCTCCTCGTCGATCTCGCGCTCCGCGTCCTTCTGGATCTTGACGATGTCGCTCTGGGTCCGCTGGAGGGCATCTCGCACGCGGCGCGTCTCCTCCTCCGCTCCCTGGAACGGCGCGTCCTTCGGCTCGATGCCCCGCTCGCGGTCGCCGCGGAGGGCGACCTCCCCCATGGCGATCCCGCCCGAGGCCGCGCCGCCCGAGAGCTGCACGTTCACACGCGCGTCGGCCTCGACTCCGCGCGCCCGCTCCCCTGCGTGCCACGAGCGGATCTCCTGGAGGTACCGCCCCCCTTCCTCGCCGCGGTCGAGAGCCTCGATGATGCGGGCATTCTCCACGATTCCGACGAGCTGCGCAGCGATCGATGCGAGGGTCTCGATGTCCTGCTGGCTGTAAGCCCTCCTCTCCATCGTCTGGACGACGATGGCCCCCACCGGCCGGTTGCGGATCGCCATGGGAACGCCGAGGTAGGACTTGTAGCGCTCCTCGCGAGTCTCCGGGAAGTAGAGGTAGCCCGGGTGGCTGGAAGCATCCTCGACCGCCAGCGACCGCATCTCGGCGACGACCGTTCCCGTGAGCCCCTTCCCCATGCCCAGCCGCACCTTGCCCACCGCCGACTTCTCCAGCCCGTGGGTCGCCATCAGGCGCAGCTGCCAGTCGGCGGGATCGAGGAGGTAGATCGAGCAGACGTCCATCTCCATCTCCTCGGCGATGATCTCGACCGTGCTGTCGAGGATCGCAGCGAGAGAATGGGAGCGCTGGACGACGAGAGAGAGACGGTGCAGAAGGTTCACGAAAGGTTCCCCCGGAGGTCTACGACGGACACCGCTCGGCTGATGGATGTCCCCCGGCGAAGGACCCGGGACCCGCCAGGACGCCTCAGCCTATCCGATTAGCATCGCGCCGTATAGGGCCGATTTCAACGTCTCCGCGGCCGTGCTCCGCCGCAGCGTGGGGCGATTCTCGCCCTCGCGCGCCGGAGGGATCCAGCCGCAGCTAGTCGCCAGGCGCCTCCTGTCCGGCCGGCGTCATGCCCAGGCTCTCGGGAGCCACGGCCGAACGGGCTAGGGTGAGGCCGCGGAATCCCTCGACGCGGTGGAACGTGAGCAGGTTGGCGTCGTGG
>JAFGKN010000668.1 GCA_016928605.1 Planctomycetota bacterium
CGGCACAGGGATCGTCCACATCGCCCCCGCCTTCGGCGAGGACGATTACCGCGTCGCGCGCGAGAACGGCCTGGGCTTCCTCCAGCTCGTCGACGAGAAGGGCCTGATGACGCCGGAGTGCGGCGAGTTCGCCGGCCAGTTCTGCAAGGACGCCGATCGGGGCATCGTGAGGCACCTGAGACGCGAGGGGCTGCTCCTCAAGGAAGAGATCTGCCGGCACGACTATCCCTTCTGCTGGCGCGCCAAGGAGGACCCTCTCATCCAGTACGCCAGGCCCGCCTGGTTCATCCGCACCAGCCGGTTCCGGGAGGAGATGCTCCGCAACAACCGCGCGGTGCGCTGGGTGCCGGAGAACATCCGCGACGGCCGCTTCGGCAAGTTCCTCGAGGGCAACATCGACTGGGCCCTCTCGCGGGAGCGCTACTGGGGGACGCCCCTCCCGATCTGGCGCTGCGACAGGACGGGCCACACGGAGGCGATCGGAAGCTACGATGAGCTGCTCGCGAAGCCGGGCGTAGAGGGGACGGAGGTCTGGGAGGATGCGCGCAGGGCCGATCCCGCCATCTCCGGGCATCTCAAGGTCCACAAGCCGTACATCGACGCGATCACGTACCGCTCGCCGGTGGATCCCGAGGGCCGCATGCGGCGCGTGAGCGAGGTGATCGACTGCTGGTACGACAGCGGCGCCATGCCGTTCGCCCAGTGGGGCTATCCCCACGTCGAGGGCTCCCGCGAGCGGTTCGAAGGCGCCTTCCCCGCCGATTTCATCAGCGAGGCGATCGACCAGACGAGGGGATGGTTCTACTCGCTGCTCGCCGAGAGCACTCTGGTCCACTCCGGGCGGGAGGTCCCGCATCCCTACAGGACGTGCATCGTTCTCGGCCACGTCTGCGACGAGGCGGGCAGGAAGATGTCCAAGAGCGAGGGGAACTACGTCCCGCCCGGCGAGGTGCTCGACGCGCACGGCGCGGATGCGCTTCGGTGGTACTTCTTGAGCCAGGGCCATCCCTGGACCAACGCCCGCTTCAGCCAGAACCGCGTCGCGGAGGCGAAGAAGGACTTTCTCATCCGGCTCCAGAACGTCTACAGCTTCTTCGTCATCTACGCCAACATCGACGGGTTCGATCCGCGCGAGGGCATCGAGTCCGCGAGCGATGTGTCGCCGGCCACGCTCGCCGGGGCGAAGGGATACCGCTCCGTCGCCGAGCGATCCCTCATGGACCGCTGGATCCTCTCGCAGCTCCAGATCGCCGTCCGGCAGGCGATCGGCGCCATGGAGAGCTACGACATCCTCGGCGCCTCCCGCGCCCTCTTCGACTTCGTCGACGATCTGTCGAACTGGTACGTCCGGCGATCGCGTCCACGCTTCTGGGGCTCCGGGATGACCGCGGACAAGCTCGATGCCTACTGGACGCTCTACGAGTGCCTGGTGACCCTCTCGAGGCTGATAGCGCCCTTCACCCCCTTCTTCGCCGAGGAGATCTACCGCAACCTGGTGGCCGGGCCCTGGGAGGGCTCGCAGCCCGAGAGCGTCCACCTCTGCGACTATCCGGAGCCCGAGGAGAGCATGATCCACGAGGACCTCTCGCGGCGCATGCGGATCGTGCGCGACCTCGTGGCGCTCGGGCGCGCGGCGCGCGTCGAGGCCAGGCTCCGGGTGCGCCAGCCTTTGCGCGAGGCCGTCGTGGTGATGGCGGATCCCTCCGCGGTCGAGGAGATCTCCGACCTCACCGCCGTGGTGGAGGGAGAGCTCAACGTGAAGAAGGTCGTCTTCGCCTCCGACGCCGACCGGTACGTGGAGCACATCCTCAAGCCCAACTTCAAGGCGATCGGCCCGCGGCTCGGGCGCCTCGTGCAGAAGCTCAAGCCCGCCCTGGCGCAGGCGGATGCGGCGCTGCTCCGCGCCGAGCTCCAGGCGCGGGGCGCCTGCCGGGTCGAGGTGGAGGGGGAGGAGGTCGAGCTGGGGCCGGAGGAGATCGAGATCCAGCTGACTCCCCGGGAAGGCTACGCTGCGAAGGCCGACCGCGCCGTGGTGCTCGTCCTCGACACGACCCTCGACGACGCCCTCGTGGCCGAGGGATGGACGCGCGAGGTCGTGGCGGCCGTCAACTCCCTCCGCGGAGAGCGAGGGCTCGATTACGAGGCGCGCATCCAGCTGGACGTCCGCTGCGGAGAGGCCCTCCGCAAGGCGCTTCTCGACCACATCGACTACCTCAAGCAGGAGACGCTTTCGGTCGAGGTGGCTCTGGATGCGAGCGCGCCGATCCAGGACAATGACGGGCGCAGCGGGACCGTGAAGACGGGGATGGCGGGCGATCAGCCCTTCGCCATCGACCTCTGCGTGGTCCGCCCCGGGGAGTGAACCAGCCATGAGCGAGACGCGATCACCGCTCCGCCTCGATGACATCCGGTGGCCCGCGATTCCCGGGGGAGTCCTCGAGGACCACGAGGTGCTGCAGGCCGCCGCCTCGGCCTACCGCGGCCTCTCGCTCCTCTACGACCGCCTCTCCGCGGAGCTCGGCGGCCCGACGGCGCTCCTCGCCAGGATCGTCCGCGGGGACTGGCGCCGCCTCATCGAGCCGGTCGTCGAGAATGTCATCGCCCGCGCGGCCGAGAGCGCGGCCGAGAGGGGGCTCGAGCCGGAGACCGGAGACTGCCGTCCCTCCGAGCAGGATGTCGTCAAGATCGTCGAGGCGCTCAAGGATGAGCCTCCTCCCGCCTTCCTCGATGCTCTCGAGGCGATCGCCCGGCGCTGTCTCCTGTGCACGAATCTCGTCCCCCTCGGCTCGCCGTCGGCCGAGGTGCGTGACGTCTTCCTCCTCTGCGTCGAGAGCGAGGACCAGCACCTCTCGCAGCTCATCTGGCTGCGCGAGTCCCTGGCGGCCTCGGAGGGCTGAGTGCCGGCCGCCACCGGCGGGGCACCGACACGAGACCAGGAGTCCGGAGGGGCATCCCGACGCCGGCACGGCTGTCCGCCGGGGCGCCGGGAATGACGCAGGGGCCTGCTGATCGGCTCGTGCGCGTTTTCAGTAAGCCTTGGCGAAGTAGACGCGCTGGCGGCTCGGCTTGCCGGTGAAGATGCAGCGCCCCTCCGCCGCCTCCTCCGCGAGACCGAGCGGGATGCACCGCGGCGACACCTTGAGCTCCTGGAGGATCTCGGCGGTGCGGGGATCATCCTCCCCCGCCCAGAAGCTGACGGCGAAGCCTCCGTGGGGCTCGGGCTTCTCGCTGCTCTGCGGCGTGAAGAAGGCGATGAACTCGTCGATGTTCTCGATGGTGCGCGTTCTCTCATCCCGGAACGCTCGGGCGCGCTCGAGGAGGCCCTTCTGGATCTCCTCGAGGATGTCGATCACCGTCTCTACGAACTCCTTCCTCGCCACCGGTTTCTTCTCCTTGACGGGGCGGTCGCGCCTTCCGAGGAATACGGAGTCCGAGGCGATGTCGCGCGGCCCGATCTCCAGCCGGAGGGGGACGCCCCGCTTCACGTGCTGCCAGCCTTTCTCTCCGCCGCGGATGTCCCGGTCGTCGATCTCCACCTGCACGCGATCCTCGCCGTATGTCTGCTCCCTCAGCTCGCGGCGGAGCGATTCGCAGTGCTCGAGGACCTTCGTCCGCTCCTCTGGGGTGCGGTAGATCGGCAGGATGACCACGTGCTTCGGAGCGAGCCGCGGCGGCAGGACGAGGCCGTCGTCGTCGCTGTGCGTCATCAGGAGGCCGCCGATCAGCCGCGTCGAGACGCCCCAGGATGTCGTCCAGGCGAAGACCTCCTGCCCGGCTTGATCGAGGAACTTGATCTTGCAGGCGCGCGCGAAGTTCTGGCCGAGGAAGTGGGATGTCCCCGCCTGCAGCGCCTTGTGGTCCTGCATCATGGCCTCGATCGTGTAGGTGTTGAGGGCTCCCGGGAACCTCTCGGCGGGAGTCTTCTCGCCCTTGATGACCGGCATGGCCATGTAGCTCTCCGCGAAGTCGGCGTAGAGGTCGAGGATGCGGAGAGTCTCCTCGATCGCCTCCTCCTGCGCGGCGTGGACCGTGTGCCCCTCCTGCCAGAGGAACTCGGTCGTGCGGAGGAAGAGCCGCGTGCGTAGCTCCCACCGCACGACGTTCGCCCACTGGTTGATCAGGATCGGCAGGTCGCGGTAGGACTGCACCCACCGCGCGTACATCTCGCCGATGATGGTCTCGCTGGTGGGCCGGACCACGAGGGGCTCCTCCAGCGGGCCGGCCGGCACCAGGCCGCCATCGGGGCCCGCCTCGAGGCGGTGGTGCGTGACCACCGCGCACTCCTTGGCGAATCCCTCGACGTGCTCGGCCTCGCGCTCGAGGAAGCTGAGGGGGATGAAGAGCGGGAAGTAGGCGTTGACGTGGCCCGTCTCCTTGAACATGCGGTCGAGGACGCGCTGCATGTTCTCCCAGAGGGCGTACCCCCAGGGCTTGATCACCATGCAGCCCCGGACCGGGGAGACCTCCGCCAGATCGGCGGCGCGGACCACCTGCTGGTACCACTCGGGATAGTCTTCCGCGCGGGTGGGGGAGATGGCGTTCGCTGTCTTGTTGCCCATGCTCTACCTATCGACAGCTGGGAAGGGCTCTTGCAATGAAAAGAGCGCGGAGCCGCAAGGGGCGAGGATCCGGCAGTGGCTCGCTTCTCCGCCGGCGCGCGATGCCGGTCTCGCAGGGACGGTCCGAGGACGTGAGGAGGAGCCGGACAGGCTTTCTTCAGCCGGCCGGCCGGAGCTTCTCGCACGATGGGACGCGCCGCGGGATCCCGGGCCGGGAGGCCGCTCCCCGCGCAGGACCTGGCCCCGCTGCTCGCCTCGCATCAAGCCTTGGGGGGCTTGATCAGGCCGGCCTCCAGGAGGACGCGGTAGGCGCCGTTCTTGGTGATCGTCCGCAGCGCGTGGGTCGAGATGCGCACCCGGACGGACCTCTTGAGCTCTGGAACCCAGATCGTCTTCCACTGCAGGTTGACCTTGAACTGCCGCCGGGTGATGCCGGTCGTCTTCTTGCCGACTCCGCCCTTGCGCTTTTCCAGTCCGCGCCTCGCGTGGCTGTTGCCCACGGCGGTCTTCTTACCAGTGATCTGACACACGCGGCTCATCGCTCGTCTCCGGGTTCAGGCTCTCGCAAGTAAGCCCGCTTTTGTACTGGATCGGCACCCTCATTGCAAGCGCCTTCGGGCCGGTTTCGGCGGGCGGCGGAGACGGCATCAAGTCCTTTTGGCGCCGCGGGCTATGATCAGCTTGCCGGAGCGGACCATCTCTATGATGCCGAAGTGGTTGACGAGGCTCTCGAAGGCGTCGACCTTGTCCGAGTCGCCGGTCACCTCCACCGTCACGGTCGAGTCGGAGATGTCGACCGTGCGCCCCTTGAAGACATCGATCACCTGGAAGACCTCCGTGCGGGTCTCGGAGACGATCTTGAGCTTGAAGAGCGCGAGCTCGCGCTCGACCGACTCGTCCGGGACGTACTCGGTGGCGTGAGTGGTATCCACCAGCTTGCGGAGCTGCTTGACGATCTGGTCGAGCGCCGCCGGATCGCCCTGGCAGACGATCGTCATCCGGGAGAAGTCCGGATGGTGCCCTCGGCTGACCACGAGGGAGTCGATGTTGAACCCGCGCCGGGCGAAGACCTGGGCGACGCGAGAGAGGACGCCCGGCCGGTTGTGCACCCTCATGCTGATGGTGTGCTTGTGATTCGTGTCCATCTCGATGCACCGGAGGTTGAGAGAACCGGGCCGCTGCGCGCGCCGCGTGGCGCAGCTGACCGCTTGCAGTGATTGTCGTTCGTACGGGGCTGGCCGCCGGATCGCTCCGAGCGGTGAGCTCCTGCCGGCTCACGTGCTGCCGACGGGCTTGGGAAGCGGCTTCTTCGGCTTCTCGATGATCATCTCGTGGACGGCTGCGCCAGCGGGGATCATCGGGAACACATTGTCCTCTTTCTCCACCCGGGCATCGATGATGCAGGGCCCATCGGTGTGCTCCATGGCCTCCCTCAGGATGCGGCGGACGTCGCCGCTGCGCCGGATGCGGAGACCTCGCGCGCCGTAGGCCTCCGCCAGCTTGACGAAGTCGGGGCTGCCCTGCAGATCGACGCCCGAGTAGCGGTTCTCGAAGAACATCTCCTGCCACTGGCGGACCATGCCCAGGTAGGCGTTGTTGATGATGATGACCTTGATGGGGAGCTTGTGGATGACCGCCGTGGCCAGCTCGGACTGCGTCATCTGGAAGCCTCCGTCGCCCACGACCGCCCAGACCTGCTCGCCGGGACGCCCGAACTGCGCTCCGATGGCCGCGGGCATGCCGAATCCCATGGTCCCTGCACCGCCGCTGCTGACCCACTGGTGCTCGAGAACCGTCTTGTAGAACTGCGCGCACCACATCTGGTGCTGGCCCACGTCGGTCGTCACGACGGCGCGGCCGCCGGTGAGGTCGCTGAGGGTATCGATGACGTGCTGCGCCTTGAGCCCCCCCTTCTTCGAGTACTTCAGGGGGAACTTCCTCTTCCACGACTGGACCTTGTCGAGCCACGGCTTCGTGTCGAGCGGATGGACGTGCTGGATCAGCTCGGCGAGGACGGCCTTCGCATCGCCGACGAGGGAGACATCCGGCTCGATGATCTTCCCCTGCTCGGCAGGGTCGATGTCGAGGTGGATCTTCGTCGCCCGCGGGCAAAACTCGCTGAGCTTGCCGGTGATCCGGTCATCCCACCGCGCGCCGATGCTCATGATCAGGTCGCACTCGACCACGGACTTGTTGGCGTAGGCCGTGCCGTGCATCCCCAGCATGCCGACCGAGTAGGGATGCGTCTCGGGGAACGCGCCCTTGCCGAGGAGGGTCGTCGTGACGGGCGCTCCGAGCTTCTCGGCAAGAGCGAGGACCTCGTGGGATGCGCCGGAGATCCTCGCTCCCTGGCCGACGTAGAGGAGCGGCCGGCGGGAGGCGTGGATCAGGTCCACGGCCCGGTAGAGGTCCTTCGTGTCGCACATCTCCGGCACCGAGTAGCCCGGCAGGTGGTCGGCGATGTTCTCCGGGAAGGCCGCCGTGCACTCGGCGGTGGCCACGTCCTTCGGTACATCGACGAGCACCGGGCCGGGCCGCCCCGTGCTGCAGACGTGGAAGGCCTCCTTCATCACGCGCGGGAGATCCTCGACCTTCTTGACGAGGTAGGAGTGCTTCACGACGGGGATCGTGATGCCGAAGATGTCGGCCTCCTGGAAGGCGTCCTTGCCCAGCATGGGGGTGATCTGCTGCCCGGAGACGACGACGATCGGGGAGGAGTCCATGTTGGCGGTCAGGAGCCCGGTGACGGTGTTCGTGGCGCCGGGGCCGCTGGTGACGAGAACGACGCCCGGCTTGCGGCTGACGCGGGCGTAGCCGTCCGCCATGTGGGTCGCTCCCTGCTCGTGGCGGGTGAGCACGAACTGGACCTTCGAGTCGAGGAGCGAGTCGAAGATCGGCATGACCGCTCCGCCGGGAAGCCCGAAGGCATACTCCACGTTCTCGCGGCGGAACGACTCGATCACGATGTCAGCGCCGGTTCTGGGCATGTCCTACCTCATGGACGTCGAGGGCGATGTGGATTCCGGTCGGCTGTGGCTTCCCCGCCGACCGAGCCGTCCAGGAGGGAGCGTGCCGGACGATGCGGGTCGATCGTCTCCAGAGGGCTGTGCTCTCAGAGCGGCGAGCGAGGGGAGGAGCGAAATGCCTCGAAAGCTCCCTGTCATCTCTCATGTCGCTCGGAGATCTCGGTCAGTTTCAGCCCGAAACCTCTCAAATGGCATCGCATGCGGCATCGGAATGCCTGTATCGGCCTCTGGATCGTCCGGATGTCTCGAGCTCTCCGTCTGATCGGCATGTTTCAGGAGGATTCTGTCACGCTCCTGAGAGCATCTCCTGGAAAGAGACATTCATACGCCATAAAATGGCGCTTGACAAGGCTCTTTGAAGAAAAAATGAGCAGAATCCTGGAAAAGATGGGGATGCCTGGGCCGGAGGCCTCGAAACAGCTCCTTCGGTGGGGGAGATGTGGGGGCCCATGGGGCGCTGCGGGCGCCGAGGCGGCGGCGGGTGCTGGCTCGGCAGACAGGTCGCCTGCGGGGAAGGACCTCCCGACGGGGTGCCCCCGCTCAGGGCACGTCGTCGTAGGACTCGTCGTCCTCGTCGGGATCCTCTTCGGTCCCCAGGTCCTCCTCCTCCTCGTAGCCCCCGTGCTTCTCCTCCTCGCCCTCCTCGTCCTCCTCGGGTTCCTCCTCCTCCTCGAAGTCCCCGTACGCGTCGGACTCGTCGTACTCCTCCTCCTCGGAGTCGTCGGGCTCGTCGCCGGGATCGTCGTAGTCCCCGGCGGCCTCGCGGCTCGCCCGGATGGCCGCGACGGCGACCGTCCTGTCTTCGGAGCGGACGAAGACATCGCAGCCGACGTTGCCCGAGTCGGGGTCGAAGGGGTTCAGGTCGAGGCCAGGCAGCGCGCTGTTGCGGTCCGCGACCATGGCGAAGATGCCCTGGTCTTCGAGGAGCGCGCGGATCAGCTCCGCCTCCGAGGGGGAATCGGCGTGGAACGCGAGCACCAGATCTTCTTCGGGTTCGGATGGTGTCATGGTATGCACGAACTCCAGGTCGGCCCGGCGGGGCCCTTTTCCCGGGGCTCCTCTGTCCCTCGTCGGAGCCCCATCGACGCTTCTAAACCTTCTCCTTGCGCGGAGTCAAGTCCACTTCGATCTCGTAGACCTCGTCCTCTCGGTGCATCTTGAGGTCGAATCCACTCGCCTGAAAGACGCGCAGCATGGCGTGGTTGGAGGCGAGCACGCTCGCCTGGAAGGTGTCGATCCTCTTCGACCTCGCGATCTCGGCCAGGGTCTGGAAGAGGTAGTGCCCGATGCCGAGGTTCTGCCAGTCGTCGCGCACCAGGAAAGCGACCTCCGCCGCCCTCGACTTGGGATCCCTGGCGTAGCGGCCGACGGCCACGATCTGGTCGCCGCCCGGATCCTCGACAACGCCCACCAGCGCCAGCTCGCGGGTGTAGTCGATGCTGACGAAGGGCTGTCGCTTGCTGAAGGTCAGCTCCTTCAGCGGCTGGAAAAAACGGTAGTAGATGCTCTCCTGCGAGAGCGAGTAGAAGAGATCCTTCAGCGACCGGTCGTCTGTCGTCTTGATCGACCGGAAGAGGACCTGCGTGCCGTCCTTGAGCACGTGGGTCCTCTGCAGGCTTTCGGGGTACTCCATGCTCTCCCAGGGCAGCTCGATCTGCTCCTCCCGCACGAACCTGAGCCGCTTGGCCTCCTTCAGCAGCTCGTTGCGGAACTTGGGATGTGCGATGTTGATCAGCGAGAGCGCACGTTCCATCACACTCTTGCCGTGCAGGTAGGCGATGCCGTACTCCGTGACGACGTAGTGCACGTCGCCGCGGGTGACGACGACTCCCGCCCCCTGGCTGAGGGTGGGGACGATGCGCGAGATCGTCTCGCCCTTCGCCGTGGAGGGCAGGGCGATGATGGGCTTGCCGCCGCGGGCCCTCGCGGCCCCGCGGATGAAATCGATCTGGCCGCCGAAGCCCGAGTAGAACTCGTGCCCCACGGAGTCGGAGCAGATCTGCCCGGTCAGATCGACCTGCAGGGCCATGTTGATCCCCACCATCTTGTGGTGCCGCGAGATCAGGAAGGGATCGTTGACGTACGAGGTCGGGTGGAACTCGATGAACAGGTTGTTGTGGATGAACTCGTAGAGGCGCTGCGTGCCCATGCAGAACGAGACGACCACCTTGCCGCGGTCGACGCTCTTCTTGGAGCAGGTGATGACGCCAGCCTTGATCAGGTCGACGAGCGAGTCGGTGAACATCTCGGTGTGGATGCCGAGATCCTTCTTGTCCTTCAGAAACTCGAGAACGGACTGGGAGACGGTGCCGATGCCGATCTCCAGAGTGCAGCCGTCATCGACCAGCTGCGCGACGTACTGTCCGATGCGCCGGATCGTCTCGTCGGGCTTGGGGATGTGGTATTCGGGCAGGGGATAGTCGGCGGGAACGAGATGGTCCACGTCGTTGACGTGGATCAGCGAGTTGCCGCAGGTGCGGGGCGTCTGCTCGTTCACCTCCGCGATCACCATCCGGGCATTCTCCGCCGCGGTGCGGACGATGTCCACGGAGACCCCCAGGCTCATGAGCCCGTTCGAGTCCGGCGGGCTCACCTGGATGAGCGCGACATCGAGAGGACAGCGCCCGCTGTCGAACTCGTCGGGGATGTCGGAGAGGCAGATCGGTATGTAGTCGGCGGCGCCTTCCCTCACCGCTTCCCGCACGTTGTCGGAGATGAAGAACGTGTGGAGGCGGAACCGGTCGCGGTACCGGGCCTGGGCGTAGGGGGCATCTCCGATGGTCAGCAGGTGATAGATATCGCAGTCGGCCAGGTGCCGCGCCTCGTTGACCAGAGCCTCCACGAGCGTCTTCGGGACGCCGCAGCCCGTTCCGATGAAGATGCGGTTGCCGGAACGGATCTCTCCGACCGCGGCGCGTGCTGATGCGATCCGGTCGTGAAACTGCGTTTTCCAGTCCTTTGCCTCGGGCATGGGCTTTCCTCGAACCTGGCGTGTCGTTTGGCTTCGGCTATTGTAATCCACGCCGCCGCGATTCAATCGGCGCAGAGGCGGATCCTCCCGTCGACGGCGATCGCCTCCGTTCCCGTCACCTTGAGCGGATTGATGTCGAGCTCCAGGATCTCCGGGAAGTCCACGGAGAGCTGCGAGATGCGGCGCAGGGACTCGGCGATCGTGTCCGTGTCTACCCCCTTCTCGCCTCGAACCCCCCGGAGGAGCTTGAAGGTCTTCGTCCGCTCGATCATCGCGCACGCCTCCTCCTCGGTGATGGGCGCCAGCTCGAACGCGACATCCTTGAGGACCTCGACGTGGATGCCTCCGAGGCCGAAGACGAGCAGCGGTCCGAACTGAGGGTCGCGCGTCATCCCGATGATCACCTCCCTGCCGCCGGCTTTCATCTCCTGCACGGTGACCCCGTCGAGCCGAGCCTCCGGCAGCTTCCGCTGGATGCGCAGCATCATCAGCTCGAAGCCGTCGATGAGCTCCTCCTCGTTCTCGAGGCCCACTCGCACGCCGCCGACGTCCGACTTGTGGCTGATGTCCTGCGACGCGATCTTGATGACGACGGGGTAGCCGATGCGCTCGGCCGCCGACCGTGCCTCGTCCACGTTCCTGGCGAGGATGCTTTCGGGAACGATGAAGCCGTACGCCTCCAGGATGTCCTTGGCGGCCTGCTCGCCGACCTCCGTCTGCCCGAGGGCGCGGTGTCGGCGGATGGTCTTCTCCACCCGCACGCGGTGCGTGGGAATCCTGTGGATGACGCGCGGCGGCTGGCTGCACCAGTCGACGTAGTCCGCCATCGCCTGGAGGGCGCGCGCGGCGCGCTCGGGGGAGGGGAACTGCGGGATGCCGTTCTCGCGGAGGATCTCGATGCCCCCTTCGACGAGCTTCGAGCCGATGAAGCTCACGAGCACCGTCTTGCGCACCTCGCGGTAGACCCTGGCGATGGCCTCGGCGGTCTCCGCCGGGTGTGTCATGGCCTGGGGGGTCAGGAGGACCAGCGCGGCATCGACCCCCTCGTCGCTCATGACGATCCGGAGGGTGTTCTCGTAGCGCGTCTCGTCGGCGTCGCCGAGGACATCGACGGGGTTGTTGGTGCTGGCGGCTGCCGGCAGGACTTCCTGGAGCTTCTGCACCGCGCTCTCGGAGAGCACCCGGAACGTCAGGTTCGCCTTCTCGCAGGCGTCCGCCGCCATGATCCCGGGGCCTCCAGCGTTGGTGATGACCGCGATGCGGCGGCCGATGGGCAGCGGCTGCTCGGCGAAGGCCTGCGCCAGGTCGAAGAGATCCTCGATCGACGCCGCCCGGATGATGCCGGAGCGACGGAAGGCGCACTCGTAGGCGGCCTCCGATCCGGCGAGCGATCCGGTGTGGGAGAAGGCGGCCTTGGTCCCGGCCGCGGTGCTTCCGGCCTTGACGAGCACGACCGGCTTCTCGGGAACCACGCGCTCCGCGGTCCGCAGGAACTTCTCGCCCTCGGTGATGTTCTCGATGTAGCCGGCGATCACACGGGTCTTCGGGTCGGCCGCGAACGCCCGCAGGAGCTCCTCCTCGTCCAGCTCGGCCTTGTTCCCGACGCTGACGACGTAAGAGAAGCCGATCTTGCCTTCTTGCGCCTTGTCGAGGATGCCGGCGATGAGGGCCCCCGACTGCGAGATCATGGCGATCGATCCCTGCCGGGGCATGAGAGGCGCGAACGAGGCGTTGAGGTTGACGTGCGTCGAGATGAGGCCGAGGCAGTTCGGTCCCAGGATGCGGACGCCGGCCTGGCGCGCGGTGCGCACCAGTCGGTCCTCGAGCTTCCTGCCTTCCTCGCCGATCTCCTTGAATCCCGCCGTGATGACGATCGCCGCACGGATGCCCGCCTTCCCGCACTCGAGGATCGTCTTGTCGACGGCCGGCGAGGGGAGACAGATCACCGCCAGATCGACGGGGCCTCCGATCGCCGCGACCGAGGGGAAACACTCGAGGCCGAGGATCTCGTCGGCCTTCGGATTGACGGGGTGGACGGGACCGGTGAAGCCGCCGGACAGGATGTTGGAGACGATCTCGTATCCGACCTTGCCTTGGACGCGGCTCGCGCCGATGATCGCCACCGACTGGGGCAGGAGCAGTTTTTCGAGCGACATTGTTTTGTTGAGCGGAAGCAGGCGTTGGACCGCCAGGTGATCGTGATGTTCTGCGCGTTGTCTCTCCGCGCAGACTCCGGGCGTCGATCCTTCTGGAGCTCGACGCCGCCCGCGGAGCGCACGACGATATGCCCAAAGCGGGCAACCTGGAAGCGAGATCTCCCAACTTTTTTCAAGACAGGCTCTCCGGGGGTGCCGGAGGGCCGCCGCCGCGGTACCATCCGGGGGCTCTCGGGAGCATCGTGACTCATGCAAGAGATTTCCAGAGAAGGAATTATCACAAAGCTGGGCCCGCGGGAGTCCGCGGACGTCCCCCCGGGGTCGCCGCGCGGCCGGCGTGCGGATCCCTCTCACGAGCGGCGGGGTCCGTCAAGGGCCGGTGCGCTCGCCTGGCCGAGGCCCGCGGCGCGGGGTGGTGCTCTGGCCGTCGGGGAACGTCCTCTGCGGGCGCTCGGAGCCGGTCCGCACCGGCGGGATGCTGATCGATGACGGTGAGGAGAGACGGAGAAGCCCCCATCCGCATCCTGGTCGTCGGCGACGACCCGAGACTGCGCGCGCTGCTCGAGACGACCCTCCTGAGCGAGGGGTACGGTTGCACGGCGGTCTCGACCGACGAGGATGCGCTCGACTGGATCGGCGCGCACGAGGTGGATCTGATCGTGCTCGACGTCAAGCCTCCCGACAGGATCGGGCGGGACCTCGTCGACCGTCTCGGAAGCGCCGATCCTGCGATTCCCTTGATTGTCCTCACGGGCCAGGAGGACGCACGCATCGCCGTCGACATGATGAAGAGGGGGGCCCGGGACTACCTGATCAAGGACCACGGCCTGGCGGACCTGCTGGTGCCGGTCGTCGAGCGCGTCCTTCGCCAGCAGGAGCGCGAGGAGCAGCTCGCGGAGGCGGAGCGCTCCATCGGCGAGCGGGAGGGGCTCGCCCGCCTCGGCGAGATGGCCGCGGTGGTGGCGCACGAGGTCAAGAACCCGCTGGCCGCCATCTCGGGCGCGATCCAGGTCATCCGTCACGGCCTCCCGAAGGACAGCCCCCACGCTGCGATCATCGAGGAGATCCTCGAGCGCATCGACAACCTCAACGAGACGGTCAACGACCTCCTCCTCTTCGCGAGACCCCGCTCGCCGCATCTCGCCTCGCTGCCGGTGCGCTCTCTTCTCGAGGACACGGTCTCCCTCCTGCTCCAGGACCCCGAGCTGAGGGAGATCCAGGTCAATCTCTCGGGTGCGGATCTCCTCGTCAAGGGCGACGCGGAGCTCCTCAAGCGGATGTTCCAGAATCTGCTCGTCAACGCCGCGCAGGCGATGCAGAGAAGCGGCGAGATCTCCATCCTCGTCTCCCGGCGCCGGGGGGGCTGCCAGGTCTCCGTCCTCGACGATGGCCCGGGGATCCCTCCTGACAAGCGGCCCAAGGTCTTCGAGCCCTTCTTCACGACCAAGGCGCGGGGGACGGGGCTGGGGCTGCCCATCGCCAAGCGCATCGTCGAGGCCCACCAGGGCAGGATCTCCATCGTCTGCCCAGCGCGCGGCGGCACGAAAGTGGTCGTCGAGCTCCCCCTGGAAGATGGGGGGCGGTGAGGATACCCTGAGGGGGAAGCCGCCCGGCGACGAGGCGAGCCGCGGCCGGCGATGGAAGGACTTGAAGAGTTCTACGATTTCGAGGGCGCGGCTGTCCGTGCGAGTCCCGCGATCCTGGCGCAGCGGCGATCGCGACGCAGAACCGCCGGCTCCGCAGCCGGCCGAAGCCAGGATGGTCTACTGAAATAGGCTCTAAGCGCGAGCCCTGAATCCGCCTCGGGGAGGCCATAGATGGAAATCCACAGCCTTCTGGTGACGACCGATTTCTCCGAGTTCTCGCGGAAGACGTATCCAGCGGCCTGCGCGCTCGCGCGCAAGCATGGCTGGACGGTGCACGTGGCCCACGTGGCGGGCTCGCTGCCGCCCTTCTGCTACCTGCACGCGGAAGGCATCTCGACGATCATCCCGCAGGATGAGTACTTCGAGGCGCTGGACAGGCGACTCGTGGAGGAGGTGAAGGGCGATCCTTCGTTCGAGGGGCTCGACGTGAAGACGCACCTCCTCAGCCACGAGTCGCCGCACGAGGCGATCGTCGAGTTCGTCGAGGAGCGCGGTGTCGGCATGATCATCATCTCGACCCACGGCCACACCGGCTGGACGCACGTCCTTCTCGGCAGCGTGACGGAGAAGGTCGTGCGCTTCTCGCCGGTTCCCGTGCTCACCTACCGCGAGCGGGAGGGCGCTTCACAGCCGTACGCGCCGCAGCGGGTTCTCGTCCCCTTCGACTTCAGCCAGAACTCCAGGGCCGTCCTGCCCGCGGTGGCTTTTCTGGCGGAGAACTACTCCTCCGAGTTCGTGTTCCTCTTCGTGCTCGACGCATCGGCGACCTCAGGATTCCCTTTCTCCAGCGGAGCACTCTACGAGTCGATGCAGCGAGCAGCCGCGGAGGCGCCGAAGATCGCCAGAGAGAGATTCGACGAGATCCAGAGGCGCGAGTTTCCGGACATCGACGCGGAGTTCGAGATCGCCGAGGGCATCCCCGCTCGGGAGATCGTCGAGCGGGCCAAGGAGCTGAAGTCGGATCTGATCCTCATGGGCACGCACGGGTGGACGGGGACCCGGCGCTTCATCCTGGGGGGCGTCGCGGAGAAGACCGTGCGCAAGGCGCCCTGCTCCGTGCTGACCGTGCGGCCGGAAGAGGGGGGGGAGTAGCGCGTGCGGAGGTTCTCTCGCAAGATTTCTTTCGCTGCTCTCGCAAGAGAGACCTCTCTCCCTTGAACACATGAAGAGCCCCGACAGCCCAGGCCGCATAGTCTACCACGGCGTCGACTTCAGCGGATCGAAGAAAGCGGCGCGCAAGATCTGGGTCGCGTCGTGGGACGGTCTCCGTCCGGCGCGGATGGAAAACGGCTTATCGCACCGCACGCTGACCGAGCGTATCGCATCCTGTGCGGCGGACGGCCGCCGCCACGCATGGCTCGTGGACGCTCCGTTCGCGCTGCCGGTCGAGCTGCTCGACCTTCACTGCGTCGAGCCCACCTGGCTCGCGACCGTCGAGTGGCTCTCCTCGTTTCCGTCGCCGCGCGAGTGGAGGCGCGCGTGCCGGAAGGTCTCCCGCAAGGAGCCGCGGCGGGCCGTCGACGTGCGCTTTCAGACGCCGCTGGCGCCCACGAACCTGCGCCTCTTCAAGCAGACGTGGCACTGCCTGGTCGACCTCCTGAAGCCTCTCGCGCAAGAGGGTGCCGTCCGCGTCCTGCCGATGCAGGCGGCGGGTGCGGCGCGATCGAGGGGAAAGGACGAGGCCGAGGCCGAGGAAGATGTCGACGACTCCTCGAGCGCTCCGGTCTGGGTCGGCGAGGGGTGCCCCAGCTCGACGCTGCGCCGCCTGGGCGCGCCGCACGCCGGGTACAAGGGACCCTCCGAGGCGAATCGCAGCCTGCGCGAGGAGATCCTCGCCCGGCTCACAGAGGGCGAGGATGGGATCGAGGTCGACGCGGAGTGCGCCCAAGAAGCGCTCGACGACCGCGAGGGCGACGGGCTCGACAGCCTCGTCCTGCTGACAGCGGCTCGCCGCTTCGCCGAGCACGATCCGATGGCGATCCTGAGGCAAGATGCGAGGGCTGCTGTCGAGGGCTGGGTGTATGTCTGACACATATTGGGCAATCTGAAGCGCGGGAATCTGAGACGCGGGAGCGCCTTCAGCTCTTTGCGAG
>JAFGKN010000669.1 GCA_016928605.1 Planctomycetota bacterium
GCCTGCGGGAGGGAGTGCCTGCGGGAGAGGCGTGGATCGCGGAGGTGGAGCGGTACGAGCGGGATGTGCTCTCGCGCCGGTGAGAGCTCAAGGACGGTCGAGGAATCCGCGGCAGCGGAAATTGCCGCACAGGAGACCGCAGGGACGGTCGAGTAATCTGTGGCATCTCGATGTTTCGGGCTCAGGTTTGACGAGGAGACAGGTCATGATGGTTTTTTCTCGAGACGCGTGCTCGTTGATGCAGAGGATCCGGCTGTCGGCTTCCTTCCTGGGCTGCACGGGCTTCGCCGCGATGTGCTGGATCGCCGGCGGAAGCGCTCTTGCCTCGCCGCTCGCCGATGAGGGAGCGCTGCGGCCGGACTACCTGCGCTGCGAGTACCGCGTCGATCCGCTCGGCATCGACGTCCGGGCTCCCCGGTTGAGCTGGGAAGTGCAGTCGGAAGAGCGCGCGCAGAGGCAGACGGCGTACCACGTCCTCGTGGCGAGCGAGGCATCGATCCTGGGCGATGATCGCGGCGACCTCTGGGACTCGGGAAAGGTCGAGAGCGACGAGACGGCCGCGGTCGTCTACCGCGGGAAGCCTCTCGCCTCGCGCCAGCGATGCGTCTGGAAGGTGCGCGTCTGGGATCGCGACGGCCGCGCGTCCGGTTGGAGTGCGCCTGCTCTCTGGACGATGGGACTGCTCGAAGCCGCCGACTGGACGTCGGAGTGGATCGGGCACGACCAGCCGCGCGAGACGGAGAGCCCGGAGGCGCCTCTCGACGGCGCGAAGTGGATCTGGTTCGCTGGCGATGAGGGAGCGAACGCGCCGAAGGGAGTCCGCGTCTTCATGACGTCGCTCGCGCTCCCCGGTGATGTCTCCATCGCCAGGGCCACGCTCGTCGTCACCGCCGACGATCGGTACTCCTTCAACATCAACGGGCAGCTCGTCGCATCGAGCGGCGACGGCGCCGACAGCTGGAAGCAGCCGAAGAAGGTCGACGTGACGGAGCGCCTCCGCGGCGGCGCCAACACGATCCGCGTCCAGGTGGAGAACGCCATCGAGAGCCCCGCAGGGCTGCTCGCGAAGCTGGTGGTCGAGGCGGCGGATGGCAGGCGGTTCCAGCTCGTCACCGATGGCTCGTGGCGCTCGACGGACAGCCCCGGCGCCGACTGGCACGCGAGGGAGATCGCCCCGGACGCTTGGCCGGCGTGCCGCGTGGTGGGCGAGTACGGCGTGGCTCCGTGGGGGAAGCTCCGGCTCGTCGATCTCCTGCTGCCGGCGCCTGTCCACCTGCGGTCCTCCTTCCGGCTCGCCGGGCGGCCGCGCCGGGCGATGCTCTACGCAACCGCGCTCGGCAACTGCGACGTCTACCTCAACGGCAAGCGCGTCAGCGAGGAGCGGTTCACTCCGGGATGGACGGACTACGCGAAGCGAGTCTACTACCGGACGTACGACGTGACGGAGATGGTCCGCGAGGGCGACAACGCCTGGGGCGCTGTGCTCGCCGACGGCTGGTACAGCGGCCACATCGGATGGGGGCGGATCCGCGACCATTACGGGAAGAAGAACCGTTTCCGGGGCCAGCTTCACGTGGAGCTCGCCGACGGGACATCGGCCGTCGTCGGGACCGGACGGGACTGGAAGGCTGCGACGGGGCCGACCCTCGAGGCGGACTTCCTGATGGGGGAGACCTACGACGCGCGCCTCGAGATGCCGGGCTGGTGCGAGACCGGCTTCGATGACGGCGCCTGGGAGTCCGTGGCGACCGGAGCCGAGCTGAGCCCCGCGATCGAGCCGCATCCGGGACCGCCGGTGGTCGCCGTGGGAGAGTCCCCGCCGGTCCGGATCACCGAGCCGGAGAAGGGCGCCTACGTCCTCGACCTGGGCCGGAACTTCGCGGGGCACGCGCGCCTCAAGGTGCGGGGCAAGCGGGGGCAGAGGGTCGTGCTCCGCTTCGCCGAGCGTCTCAACCCGGACGGCACGCTCTATACCACGAACCTCCGCGGCGCGCGCGCGATCGACACGTACATCTGTCGCGGCGGCGGCACCGAGGTGTGGGAGCCGCGCTTCACGTTCCACGGCTTCCAGTACGTCGAGGTCACCGGCCTCGAGGGCCGTCCGGATTCCGGCGCGGTGGTCGGCGTCGCTCTCTCGAGCGACACTCAGATCGCCGGAGAGTTCTCGTGCTCCGATCCGATGCTGAACCAGCTCGTGAGCAACACCTTCTGGACGCAGCGGGCGAACTTCATCGACATACCGACCGACTGCCCGCAGCGAGACGAGCGGCTCGGATGGACGGGCGACGCGCAGGTCTACATCCGCACGGCGACCCTCCACGCCGACGTGCACGCCTTCTTCATCAAGTGGCTGGTGGACCTCGAGGATGGCCAGCGGGAGGACGGCCAGTTTCCTTGCGTCGCCCCGGTCAAGGTCGCCGGCGCGGATGGCGGCCCAGCCTGGGCGGACGCCGGCACGATCTGTCCCTGGACGGTCTACGAGGTGTACGGCGATCGGAGGGTGCTCGAGACCCACTACGACGCGATGACGCGGTTCATAGACTTCTGCCAGAAGCGCAGCACTCCGGAGCTCCTGCCGCCGAGGCGGTACCACTGCTTCGGCGACTGGCTCAGCATCAAGGCCGACACCCCGAAGGACGTCATCTACACGGCCTACTTCGCCTGCAGCACCAAGCTGACGGCCCGCGCCGCGGAGGTGCTGGGGAAGACGGAGGACGCGAGGCGCTACCACGGTCTCTACGAGAGGATCAAGGCGGCCTTCCAGAAGGCCTACGTCGCCCCCGACGGCCGGATCCGCGGCAACACGCAGACGTGCTACGTGCTGGCGCTCGCCTTCGACCTCGTCGACGGCGACCTGGCGGAGAAGGCCGCGCGCTACCTGGTCGAGGACATAGAGTCGCGCGATGGCCATCTCTCGACGGGCTTCATCGGAACGAAGGACCTGATGCTCGTCCTGTCGAAGATCGGCCGTGACGACGTCGCCTACCGGCTGATCCACAACGACACGTTCCCCTCGTGGGGATTCTCGATCCAGCACGGCGCGACGAGCATCTGGGAGCGCTGGGACGGATGGACACCGGAGAAAGGCTTTCAGGATCCGGGGATGAACTCCTTCGCGCACTACTCCTTCGGCGCCGTCTACCAGTGGATGGTCGAGACCATCGGCGGCATCCGCTCGGATGGACCGGCCTACAAGAGCATCGTGATCGCGCCGCATCCCGGCGGCAAGCTCACCTCGGCGAGC
>JAFGKN010000670.1 GCA_016928605.1 Planctomycetota bacterium
CTCTTCTTCGTCGGGAGGCTCGACGAGTCGATGCACGGGTATGGGGGGCTGTACCTCCTGCGGCTCGGGCGCGGCGAGGAGCCGGAGCTGGTGGTCGGCTCCTGGCAGCCGGGCCTCTCCTACACCAACCCCTCCGTCTCCGAGCACTACGCCGTGTGGCTGCGGATGGAGGACTTCTTCGTCCGCTCGGCGCACGGCGTGCGGCTCGAGGACGGCCGGGCGGACGGAGAGCCGTTCCTCATCTCGGACCGGACTCCGAGCTGGGTCTCGGTCAGCCGCAACATCGCGGTCTGGAACGGCGTGGTGGGGTCCGTGGGAGGCGATGACATCAGCGACTCGGTCGTGGCCGCCGAGCTCCCGCTCCCCGGCGCCGAGGACCTGGGCGATGCGGACCAGAACGGCCGCCTCGACCTGACCGACGCGGTGGTCATCCTCAACTGGCTCTACCGAGGCGGCTGGCGCCCCCGGCTCCGCCCGGCGGACTTCGACGAAAGCGGCGCGATCGAGATGGCGGACGCCGTGCGGATCCTCCAGCACCTCTTCGCCGGCGTCCCCCGGCAGGAGTGAGCGCCGAGCGACGCTGAACGCCGCTTCCCGCGCAGAGGCCGCGACCGCCGGAGTGTCGCTGACGGCGGGGGCTCCAGCGCTTTGCGCATGAGCCTCGGATGGACGGCGAACAACCCCCCGAGCTGCCCGCCCCAGCGGCGGCGCCCAACGGCGTGAATCTCCGCTCGCCACATCCCATCGCGAGCCGCTCGCGGGAGTTCCGTCGCCGCGCTGGCAAGACAGGCTCGTACGCCGCTCGGCGCCACTTGGAAACGCCTGCAAAAAACGCCCGGCGGCACCTCGACGGGGAATACCTCCTTGTGCTATGAAGATCGCTGAGTCGATCCGGCTCAGTTCCGTTCAGGCAATCTTGTGCGCGCAGGGGAGGGAAACCGCCGTGGGTGGATTCTTTGGAGTCGCGGCCGAGCACGACTGTGTCGCCGATCTTTTCTACGGCACGGACTATCACTCCCATCTCGGGACGATGCGGGGGGGGCTGGCGGTCCACAACGGCTCCGGATTCACGCGGTTCATCAAGGACATCACCAACGCCCAGTTCCGCAGCAAGTTCGACGACGACATCCAGAAGATGCGCGGATGCACCGGCGTCGGCGTCATCAGCGACTACGAGGACCAGCCGCTCATCATCGGATCCCACCTCGGCACGTACGCCCTCGTGACGGTGGGCAGGATCAGCAACCTCGACAAGCTGTCGGAGAGGATCTTCCGCGGACGCATGACGCACTTCTCCGAGATGAGCGGGGAGGCGATCAATCCGACCGAGCTCGTCGCCACCCTCATCAACGCGGAGGAGTCGTTCACGGCCGGCATCGAGCGCGCGCAGGAGGAGATCGAGGGATCCTGCTCGCTCCTCCTCATGACCGCCGATTCCATCTATGCCGCGCGCGACCGCCTGGGGCGCACCCCCCTCGCCATCGGGCGCAAGGACAGCTCCTATGCCGCGACCCTCGAGACGTGCGCGCTGCCCAACCTGGGGTTCGGGATCGCGAGGTATCTCGGGCCCGGAGAGATCGTCCGCTTCACGGCGGACAGCCTCGAGACGCTGCGACCTCCTCGCGACGCCATGCAGATCTGCTCCTTTCTGTGGATCTACTACGGCTACCCCGCATCGAGCTACGAGGGCGTCAACACCGAGGTGGCCCGCAACCGGTCTGGAGCGGCCCTCGCGAGGCGGGACCGCAGCGAGGTGGATCTGGCCGCGAGCATACCCGACTCCGGGACCGGCCATGCGATCGGCTACGCCAACGAGGCGGGCGTGCCCTACGGCCGTCCGTTCGTCAAGTACACTCCGACATGGCCCCGCAGCTTCATGCCCCAGGAGCAGCGCATCCGCGACCTCGTGGCCCGCATGAAGCTCATCCCGATCCGCGAGCTGATGGCCGGCAAGCGAATCGTCTTCTGCGAGGACTCCATCGTGCGCGGAACGCAGCTCAAGGACACGATGCACAGGGCGTTCGAATGCGGGGCCAGGGAGGTTCACATGCGCCTGGCCTGCCCGCCCCTGCTCCGCCGGTGCAAGTTCCTCAACTTCTCGCGGTCGCGGTCGGAGCTGGACCTCGCCGCCCGGAAGGCGGTCTTCGAGCTGGAAGGCGACTCGACTCGCCACCTGGACCAGTATGCCGATCCGGACTCCGATCGCCACGCGGCGCTGGTCGAGTGCATCCGCAAGCGGATGGAGCTCACCTCGCTCCAGTACCAGCGCCTCGATGACATGATCGAGGCGATCGGTCTTCCGGCGGAGAAGCTCTGCACACACTGCTGGAACTTCTCCAGGCAGGGCTGAGGTCTCGACGTCCGCCGACAGCCCGTGACGGGCAGAGAGGATGAAATCATGATCGTCACCTGCGTCCTCGTCCGCGTGAAGCCGGACCGCGTCGATGAGTTCATCCAGGCCACCATCCGGAACCACGAGGCATCGATCCAGGAGCCGGGGAACCTCCGCTTCGACGTGCTCCAGTCGACGGAGGATCCGACGCGCTTCACGCTCTACGAGGCGTACGAGTCGCAGGAGGCCGCCGCCGCGCACAAGCAGACGCCTCACTACATCCAGTGGCGGGATGCGGTCGCCGACTGGATGGCCGAGCCGCGCGTGGGCAAGCCCCACGGCGTCATCCGACCGGTGGACCCGGATCTCTGGTGATCGCGCGGTGATCCTCCGGTAATCCCCGCATCCGCTCGCGCTGCCCGCAGCCGCCAGGCGTTTCTGGAAGGCTCCTGTCTTCCGGAAGGCCTCCCCGCCTTCACAGGACCGATTGGCCCGGCGGAGCGGCGCCATCCTATACTTCCGGGGCATCGCGCGTTCTTCGCCCCTCTTCCAGCAGCTTCCGAGAGCACAGGATGAGCTTCCAGGGAGACATCGCCTCGCTTCCGCTCTGCGACGTCCTGCAGAATCTGGCCGCCAACCAGAAGACGGGGACCCTCGTCATCCGGTCCGGCGACTTCGAGGCCCGCGTGCAGTTCGAGCAGGGCAACGTCCTCTCGTACGCCGACAACGGCGGCTTCTCCATCCACCAGTGGCTCGTCGACAAGGGCGTCGTGCCCGCCGATCGGATGCAGGAGGCCATCAAGCGATATCGCCGCACGAAGAAGAAGACGCTCGGCGAGATCCTCCGCGACATCAAGGCACTCGATCTGGAGACCTACCGCCAGTACGTGACGCATCTCGTCTGGGAATCCGTCTGCGAGGCGCTCTCCCTCGAGGAGGGCGCGTTCGAGTTCCGGGAAGGGATCGCCGAGACGGGCTTCGTGCGCCGCGAGGCCGAGAAGCTCCAGCTCCAGTTCCCTCCGTCGAGCCTCATCATGGAGGCGGCGCGGCGCACGGATGACTGGAAGATGATCCGGCGGCACATCCCGTCGGAGAACGAGATCTACTGGATCTCCCCCAGCGAGAGGGAGCACCTCATCGAAAAGGCCGAGGAAGAGATCACTTCTCTCACCCTCGAGCTGCTCGACGGGACGCGGACGCTGCGCCAGGTGATCGCGGAGCTGCCCTATTCCCGCTTCGAGGCGTGCCGATGCCTGGCCGGCCTCATCTCGAGCAAGAAGGTCAAGCCGCTCGACAGCGCGAAGGCCGTGGAGCAGACCAGCGCTAGCGAGAATCCCCTCCACGCCGCCGCCTGCCTGCAGGCCATCCACGAGCGGGAGCCCAACAACCGCGAGGTCCTCGAGCGGCTGGCCTCGATCCACGAGGCCCAGGGCAACCTCGAGGAGAGCGCTCGGTACACGAAGCTCCTCGCCGTCTCCTACTTCGATGAAGGAGACAGCGCACGGGCGCGGACGCACTTCCTCAAATCGCTCGAGCTCAACCCCCGCGACATCATCGCCTGGCAGCGCCTGTGGGACTGCGTGCGACAGGCGGGTTCGAGAGATGAGCTCCACCAGTTCGGGAAGCGGTACGTCGATCACTTCCGGAAGATGGGGCTCATCGAGATGGCGAGGGACCGCCTGGTCGACCTGGTCGAGATCTTCCCCGAGAGCCGCGGGTTCAAGATCGAGCTGGCGGATGCGCGCTTCGCGCTCGGCGAGCACAAGCCCGCGATCCAGAGCCTCATGGATCTCGGGAAGAGGCTCCTCTCGAGGCTCGAGTACGATGCCGCCGACAGCGTCTTCCGCCAGGTGCTCAAGTACGACCACCAGCACGCGAAGGCCCGCGAGCTGTGCGACCAGATCAGCTCGGGCCGGATCGAGAAGAAGCGGCTCCTGCGGCTCCGCCTGCGCCGGGGCGCAGCAGCGGTAGCAGTGCTGCTGCTGATCGGGCTGGTCGTCTGGCGGGAGCTGGTCGTCCAGCACCGCTTGCTCCTGTTCACGCGGCAGGTCTTCGCGGAGTCCATCCTGGAGGAGGAGCGCTACGACGAGGCGATCTCCCGGATCCGGAGGATCCAGACCGAGCACCCCCTGACGATCTCGGCGCCGCTCGAGGGCCGAGCCCTCATCGCGATCCTCGAGCACAAGAAGGACGGCCTCGCCGAAGCCTCGCGGCCGGTCGAGACATCCGCGGACTCCTACACGTCTGGCGCGGATTCGCCCCCCGCCTCCCCGAGCGATTCCGCTCCCTCCCGGAAGACATCTCCCCGGCTGCAGGGGGAGTGAGCAGCGGTCTCGAGCTGGCGAGGGGCGGCGTCCCCGCGAGATGCCGTTGTGGGAGGAGACCTCCTTCCGATAAGATGCCGGTCCAGGAGCCGGGCGGTCCGCGCCTGGCCGGACGAGGAGTCCGGGCGCCCCCGGAGGCCGCGAGAGCCTTTCACCGTGAATCGACAGGAGGCCCAGATGCGCATGCCGTCACGACTTTCTCTTTCGATCGCCGCGTCGCTGATCGTCCTTCCTCTCGTGCTGTGGGCCGCGCC
>JAFGKN010000671.1 GCA_016928605.1 Planctomycetota bacterium
CTGGTGTCGGAGAATCGGGCACTCCTCTTCGCCGCTGGACGCTTTCCGCCGCAGGCTCTACAATACCGCCTTCGAGGACGCCGCGCTGCAGCGAGGGGCGCGGCGCGGAGGAGACGCAGCGGGCGGCGCCGGCTGTCGCGGGGACCGGGCCCGCAGCCATTGGAGCCGCGGACCTCTGCCCGTCCGCTGGACTGGAGGGATTCTCCAGAGATCATGTGGTTTCTGCGACGTAAGAGGAGCGCCAGGCGCCCTGCGAGCCAGTTCGACGAGCTCCTCGAGTGGTTTCCCGGCGAGCGCCTGATCCGGGACAGGGGGGAGCTGCGGGTCTACGAGTGCGACGCGTTCCCGATGCGCAAGGGACTCCCGGGGGCGGTCGTCCTGTGCGAGAGCCGCGCGGATGTCGTCGCGGCGGTCCGCTGGTGCCATCGCCGCTCGCTCCCCTTCGTCCCGCGCGGAGCGGGCACGGGCTTGAGCGGGGGAGCGACCCCGGTGCCCGGCTGCCTCCTGATCGACCTCGGCCGCATGCGGCGGATCCTGAAGATCGACATCGAGAACCGCTTCGCCGTGGTGGAGCCCGGCCTCGTGAGCATCCGCCTTTCCGACGCCGTCCGCGAGGAGGGATTCCACTTCGCTCCCGACCCTTCGAGCGAGAAGGCCTGCACGATCGGCGGCAACGTCGCGGAGAACTCCGGCGGACCGCACTGCCTCAAGTACGGCGTGACGGTCGACCACGTGCTCGGGCTCGAGGTGGTGCTGCCCGACGGGGAGGTCGCGCGGCTGGGAGGGCCCCGCCTCGAGACTTCCCTCTACGATCTCAAGAGCCTCTTCGTCGGCGCGGAGGGGACGTTCGGAGTGGTGACCGAGGTGACCGTGCGGCTGACGCGCAACCCGCGCGGAGTCAGGACGTTCCTGGCGATCTTCGACCGGATGAGCCTCGCGTGCCGCATGGTGGCCGAGATCACTCGCCAGGGCATCGTGCCGGCGGCTCTGGAGATCATGGATCAGCTCACCATCCGGGCCGTCGAGGCTTCGGTCAACGCCGCGGGGTATCCCAAGGAAGCCGCCGCCGTGCTCCTCATCGAGCTCGATGGCTTCGATGCGGAGATGGACGAGGACGAGGATCGGATCCGCCGGATCGCGGAGGAGTGCCGCGCCCTGAGGTTCAGCTCGGCTCGGCGCGAGGAGGAGCGCCTCAAGCTCTGGAAGGGCCGCAAGGGCGTCTTTGGCACGATGGGCCGGATCAACACCGATCTCTACGTGCTGGACGGCGTCGTTCCGAGGACTCGGCTCGAGGCCACTCTCGAGAAGTTCTGCGAGATCGCGGCACGCCGCGGCGTCACCCTCTCGAACCTCCTCCACGCGGGAGACGGCAATCTTCACCCCAACATCTCCTACGACGGCCGCGACCCGCAGGACTGCGCGCGGGCGCTCGCCGCCGGCCGCGAGATGCTCCTGGCGTGCGTCGAGGCCGGAGGGAGCATCACGGGAGAGCACGGAGTGGGCCTGGAGAAGGCGGAGTTCCTGCCGCTCTGCCTCGACGAGGACGACCTCGATCTGCAGCGGAGCCTCCGGCGGGCGATCGATTCGGCGGGCCTCGCCAACCCGGGGAAGATCTTCCCCGCCGCCTCGCGCGAAGGGGCCGAGCCCGCCGCGCGCTCGGCGGAGGGCGACGGAGGAGCCGGGGCCGCGGCACGGCCCGAGGAGGAAGGGCGGGAGCCCGTCGGGGCCCCGGAGCGCTCGGAGGAGGATCCATGAGCGGCGTTCCTCCTCTGGCCGCCGGCTGGGCTCTCGAGAGCCCGAGCCCTCTCGAGCTCGCCTTTTACGGAGTCGACGCCGAGAAGGTCGCGCCGGCCACGGCGGCGGATCTCGTCGATCTGGTCCACCTCGCGGGGGAGACCGGCCGGCCGCTGATCCCGGCGGGGTCGAGCCGCCGCGCCTACCTCGGGAACCTGCCGCCGGCCGGAGGGATCATCGCGTCGCTCCGGCGGTTCGACAGCATCCGCCGCTACGAGCCCGACGACTTCACCATCAGCGTGGAGGCGGGGATGCAGCTCGAGGATCTGCGGGAGGTGCTCGAGCGCCAGGGCCAGGAGCTGGCCGCCGACCATCCGCGCGGCGCGCCGGGGACCGTCGGAGGCTGGCTGGCCGCCGCGCTTCCCGGGCCGCGCCGTGCCAGCCGAGGAGGGGCGGCATCCTCCCTGATCGGGGTGCGCGCGCTGCGCGGCGACGGCCGCGCGTACCGGGGAGGCGGCAGGGTCGTGAAGAACGTCGCGGGTTACGACGTCGGCAAGTTCCTCGTGGGCTCGCTGGGGACGGCCGGTCCGATCCTCGAAGCGAGCTTCAAGCTGCGGCCCCGCCAGGCGAGGCTGTGCGGCCACGCCCTCTTCGACACGACCGCGGCGGCGTGGAGCTTCGCCGCCGATGTGCGGCGCACCGACCTCGAGCCGTCGGTGCTCATGGTCGAGGAGCGGGGCGCCGGCCGCCGCCTCCGCGCCGGGGTCGACCTCGGCGAGGCGCCGCCGGCCGAGGTCTTCTGGTTTCACGAGGGCAACCGGTCGCTGCTCGAGTGGCAGTCGCGGCGCATGGAGGATCTCCTGCAGCGGTCGGCGGCCGAGCGATGGAAGCTCCTCGACGAGGCTGCGGCGGAGCGGGTCTTCGACTTCCTCGCGCGCTTTCTCGAGCCGCGGGATCCCCTCTCGAGCGCGGAGGCCGCCGTCTGGGCGTCCGTCCTCCCCGCAGACGCCGCGCGGGCGGTGCGCGTCCTCGAGGATTGCGTCGGCGGGATGGCGGCGCGGCGCGGGGAGTGGATCGCGGACGCGCTGGGAGGGCAGGTGTCCATCATCTGGGGAGGCGACGAGGCGGGCATCGAGGAGCCGCTCCAGCGGATCTCGGGGCGGATCGATGAGATCGCAGGGGACGTCCGTCTCGTCTACCTCCCCGTGGAGAAGAGGAGGCGCTGGAGCTACTGCCTGGGGGAAATTCCCTGCCGGGCGCTCGCGGAGAGGCTTCTGACGGTCTTCGATCCCGCCGGCATCTTCTGTCCGGGGCGGCTCCTCGGCCGGCGCGAGGCGGGCGCGGAGGGCGCGGCGTAGCGGAGAGAGATGGCGATACCCACCGAGAGAGAGCAGCCCTTCCGCGAGCGGTTCCCGCAGTACGTCCGCACTCTGGACTGCGTGCACTGCGGGCTCTGCATCCAGCACTGTCCGACGCACGCCGCGACGGGCCGGGAGGCGAGCTCGCCTCGGGGCCGCATCTACCTCCTGCGCGGCTATGCCGAGGGCACCGTGGAGCTGACCCCGGCGGTCAGGAAGCACCTCGACGAGTGCATCGTCTGCCGGGCCTGCGAGTCGGCCTGCCCCTCCGGGATCCGGATGGGGGAGATGATGGAGGCGTTCCGCGGGGAGATGGAGCGGCAGCGCGACTCCCGGAGCCTTCTCTACCGGATCTCGATGCTCCTCCTGCGGCGCGTGCTCCCGCATCGCAGGAGGGTCGCGTGGCTTTCGAACATCCTCTGGCTGTATCAGGCGACGCGGCTCCAGGTGGCCGTGCGGGCGCTCTTGAAGCTGACCTCGAGGAGGCTCGCCGAGCTCGAGCGACTGCAGCCGCGCCTGCCTCGACCCTCGGAGAGGAAGGTGCCGACGGACCGCGAGCTCCCCGAGAAGCTCTATCCGGCCTTCGGCAAGCCCCGCCTCAGGGCCGCTCTCTTCCTCGGCTGCATCGCCTCCGACTGGTTCGCCAGGACGCACCGGGCCACGATTCGAGTGCTGCAGCGGAACGGGTGCGACGTGCTGGTCCCCGACGCCCAGACGTGCTGCGGCGCGCTGCACCGCCACGCGGGCCTCCTCGATGAGGCGGAGGACCTCTTCCGGAGGAACCGGGAGGTCTTCCGGGAGTGCGGCGCGGACGTGGTCGTCGTGAACGCTGCCGGCTGCGGCGCAGCGCTCAAGGAGCCGCCCGCCGCCTTCCCCGACGGCCTGGGGATCCCCGTCCGCGACATCTGCGAGCTCCTCGATGAGATCGGCATCGTCCCGCCGATCGGGCGCATCGACCGGCGGGTGGTCTACGATCAGCCGTGCCACCTCCTCCACGGCCAGCGCATCGGGGCCGAGGTGGTCGAGGGGCTCCTGCGGCAGATCCCGGGGATCGACCTCCGCCCGCTCCGCGACAGCGACCGGTGCTGCGGGAGCGGCGGAGTCTACAACGTCGTCCACGCCGATCTCGCCGACCCCATCGGCCGAGAGAAGGCCGCGTGCATCCGCGAGGCCGATCCGGAGATCGTCGTCACCGGCAACCCCGGCTGCGCCCTCCAGATCCAGGCGCTGCTGGACGGGGCGCCGATCGAGGTGCTCCACCCGGTCGAGCTTCTCGATCGCTCCTACGGCCGGTCGCTGTGAGGGTGCTCAGAAGACGCCGCCGAACGTTGGGGCCAGGTCAAGATCGGCGGGGACGCCCGGAAAGCAGTCGCGGATGAAGTCCTCCTGCGTCTCGCGCGTTTTCCGGGAGAGCCGCTCCTGAAGGGCGTCGCTGCATCGCTCGCACATCAGGATCGCGGGGAGTATGAGGCTCTCCTGCGCGCAGGCGCCGATGATGCTGTAGCTCTCGAACATCGAGCGCGGAAAGCCGCAGAAGTGGCAGTGCAGCGGCTCGCGGGTCGGCTTGAAGTTGCAGAGGAGGAAGCCTTTCATCGCCTCGAGCGACTCCTCCGAGCACTCGCGGGCGACGGCGGTGCCGCACTCGCGGCAGACCGCCATCTCGAAGATGCACTCCTTGCCCCGCATGACCTTCTGCACCTCGTAGGAGCGGCCATCGCCGAGATCGCCCGAGCAGATGGAGCAGGTGCGGAACGGACCTCCCTCGTAGACCGAGTGGAGCTCCGAGGGGATCGTGACGGGCTGGAAGGGCGGCAGCCGGATCGGCATCTCAGGGAGCTGGAAAGGTTCTTCGCACTCCACGCTTGCAGACACCTCCCGAGTTGGATCGAACTCTGGCGCTCCACCTCCGGACTCGTCTCCGGCCGCTTCGGACCGAGCGCCCGCTGCCCTGTCCTGCCGCTGGGACGAAGGGCTTGAGGGATTGTAGAACCGGGCGGGGAGCCCGGCAAAAACAAAGTGGGCGCGACGCAGAGACCGGCCGCGCCGGCCAGGGTCGCCAGCCGCTCCCGCAGGCGCAGGCGCAGCCGCAGCTACGGCCACTGCCTCGGTCTCGGTCTCGGTCTCGGTCTCGGTCTCGGTCTCGGTCTCGGTCTCGGCCACTGCCTCGGTCTCGGCCACTGTCTCGGCCTCGGACTCGGCCTCGGACTCGGCCTCGGCCTCGGTCTCGGTCTCGGTCTCGGTCTCGGTCTCGGCCTCGGCCTCGGTCTCGGCCTCGGCCACTGCCTCGGTCTCGGCCTCGGTCTCGGCCTCGGTCTCGGCCACTGCCTCGGCCTCGGTCTCGGTCTCGGCCTCGGCCTCGGTCTCGGCCACTGTCTCGGCCACGGCCTCGGTCTCGGTCTCGGCCTCGGTCTCGGCCTCGGCCTCGGCCACGGCCTCGGTCTCGGCCTCGGTCTCGGTCTCGGCCTCGGCCACTGTCTCGGCCACGGCCTCGGTCTCGGCCTCGGCCACTGCCTCGGTCTCGGCCTCGGTCTCGGCCTCGGTCTCGGCCAC
>JAFGKN010000672.1 GCA_016928605.1 Planctomycetota bacterium
AAGTCTGTCGCGCAGTGCGCGGGATCCGGTCCGACAGCGCTCCGCGCATCATCCTTCTCACCGACCACGGGGAGGACTTCCGCCCCGATGCCGCGGCAGAGGTGGGAGTCGATCAGGTCATCTTCAAGCCGATCACACCATCGGAGATCATCGGAATCGCGCGCGGCGGGGCAGATTGACCGCTCCTCCGGGCCGACGACGGGACGCGGAGAGACCCCGCGCCGCCGGATCAGAAGACAGCCTCCTCGGGGCCGCGAGGCGGCCTCACACCGCTCGGTTGAGTGACGATCTGCCTCAGCTCCTCCGGAGCGATCGACGGGCCCGGCCGCTTCGCGCAGCGGTTGAAGGCCTCGACCAGGATCCCGGCGATCTCCCGCGCCGTGAGCCCCTCGATGTTGTGACGGTCGAGGAGCGTCTCCACGCGGCCGTCCTGGAACAGGACGATGCTGGGCGAGGAAGGAGGAAGACCTTCCAGGTAGACACTGCTCAGCCTCTCCATCGCCTCGCTGTCCTGGCCGGCGAAGACCGAGGCCATGCGGTCCGGGATGACGTGGTTCTGGAGCGCGAGCATGACGCCTGGCCTCGCGCTGGCCGAAGCACAGCCGCAGACGCTGTTGATGACGATGAGCACGGTGCCCTCGCGGCTGCCCAGCACATCGTCGACTTGCTCCGGCGTCCGCAATTCGCAGATGCCCACCTTCACCAGCTCATCGCGCAGAGGCTGCACCGAAAACAGGTCGCACAGCGGACGCCGAGGAGGAAACTGTTGATACATCGCAGGTCTCCCGCGCAGTTCCGTCCTCTTACGAGCCTCGGAGGTGGAATCCACCCCATGGGGATGAGGTTATCTCGGCAGCGGAGACGATGCAAGGGGTCATCGCCGGTACGATGCCGCAGGGAGATTGCAGGAAAAGCCCGTGACCCTCGGCCGCCGGGTACGCCGCGCCGATTCACGGGGCCAGGCGGGGCCACACGGCTCGGCCCGAGAGCCATCCTCCTCGGCCGGGAGAGGTCATGACGAACGTAGGAGGGCACTGGAAGAAGGAGGCAAGCTGCGGGTCCATCGGGGGCGCTGCGGGTCCATCGGGGGCCTGGAGGCGCCGCCGGCATCTCCTCCCCTTCCTTCCTGCTCCGAAGATCCTGATCGTCTCAGGGTTCCGCTCTGCAGCCTGAGGACTGCTCTCGCCGTTCCCGGGCCCGTTCCCGCCGGCTGACGACCTCCCGTGACAATCTCATCGTCGCAGGGTACCGCCGTCCGGCAGGAGGACTGCACCGTGACTGCAAGAGCCAGGGCAATGCCCAACAGAGCGTCTTTTCCTTGCTCGAAACCCTCCTGGCGGTTATCTGTGAGGAGGCCGCCGCCTTTCGCGCCCGTCTCGACGAATGGCGCTGAGGAGACGCATGCACCGAGTCTCCGAAAGCGCGCGAGCGCATCGCTGCGGAAGGTGCATGTCCGCTGATGTGACTGATAGAAAAGCAGAGGGATCCCGGAGCCGCATCCTCCCCAAGCCCGTTTCCCTGGAGAGACGCGTGAAGTCCGACGCGCGCACTTCCCATCCGCTCAGACGCAAACTGGCCTCGATCCTGCGATGGCCGGCGCTGCTGCTGGTCGCTCTGCTCCTCTGCGGCTGGATCTCCGTGGCTCCTCTGGCCCGCAGGCTTCTCGAGACGCGCCTGTGCCAGACTCTTGGAACGACCGTATCGGTGGCGGCGATGGATCTCCGGATCTTCGCGGGCGACAGCCGTCTCGATCGGATCATCATCCAGAACCCCCCGGGATTCACCGAGGCTCCGGTCCTGGTCCTGGAGGCGCTGCGCTGGTCGCTCCCGCTGGTCGCTCTCGCCAGTCCCGACATCTCCGTTCCGTCCCTCACCATTCAGCAGATCGACATCGCGCTCGACATGAAGGAAGCGGACATGAATATCTTCTGCCTCCTCCAGACAGCACGGGACCGCATGGCGAGACGGAGCATGCAGGAGCAGGGCTCCTACCCCGGGCGGCGACGGATCGAACGCGTCTCCATCGAGCGCATCCGCGTCGAAGTCGACGGAAGCTTGACCACCTCGGGGCAGGACGGCGTGGTCACGTTCGACGGCGACCAGTTCGAGCTCGCGCGGAGCCAGTACACACTGGACGAGCTCGCCGAGGAGATTCTGTCGATCCTCGTGAAGATCCTCTTCAAGAACTCCATCTACCTGGAGCTCAACGAGAAGGCTTCAGCCAGCTTCTCGAGGAGCCTGGAGCTGCCCTCCACCGCCCCGGCCGGCGGCGCCTCGACCGCTCCCGGATCCGGGCCCGACGGCGATGCAGGCTGAGCCTTTCGGAAGCTCCGGCCGGCGGCCCCATCGCCCGCCGCGCGGCGGCCTCGGACTCCCGCATCAGGAACAGCCCATCGACTCGCCGCAGATCAAGCAGCGATAGCAGGAACCGCTGCGGATCGTCGTGTTTCCGCAGTTGCTGCAGGGCGGCGCATCTCCCATCAGGCTATCGAGGTAGTCGGTCACGCCGTCGCAGTACCTCTGCTTCCCGGCGCCGAGCCCGCGCAGCCGATCCAGCGGAGTGCCGATGCGAGTGGTCCGGCTCGCGGTAGCGACCATCGCGCTCCCTGACCCGTTCTCGCCGCGGGCGCGGGGGGAAGATCCGGAAGATGCGTGGGTCGCACCGCCCGGCCGCTCCGGAGTCGGGATCGTGGGGCCCCCGCCAGCGGCAGGGGACTCCGGCTCCGCCGCCCGGGAGACCGACTCATCCCGTCTCTCCGCCCGGGCCGCCGCATCGCCCCGTCCCCGGCGATCGGCGGGATCGCCATCCGCCAGATCCTCGGGCTTGACCTGCACGAGGTCGGTCCGGTTCAGATACTCCAGCCCCAGCACCCGGAAGACGTAGTCGACCACAGAGGTGGAGAGCTTGATATTGGGATGGCCCACCACCTGCCCGTGCGGCTCGAAGCGCGTAAAGGTGAACGTCTCGACGAACTCCTCGAGCGGGACGCCGTATTGAAGGCCCTTGGAGATGGCGATCGCGAAGCAGTTGACGATCGCCCGGAAGGCGGCGCCCTCCTTGTGCATGTCGATGAAGATCTCGCCGAGGGTCCTGTCCTCGTACTCGCCTGTCCTCAGGTAGATCTTGTGCCCCCCGATCCTGGCCTCCTGGGTGAATCCATGGCGCTTCGCCGGCAGCGGCCGGCGCTTGCGCGCGGCGGACTCGGGGGCCGCCGTGGCGCCCACCTCTGCGGGAGATGTCTTGCTCGTCTCCACCGCGCCGCCGGCGTCCTGCGAAGAGAGCCGCCTGCTCGACGAACTATCCGACTGAGTCGAGAGGGGCTGCGACATCTTGCAGCCGTCGCGGTAGAGGGCCGTCGCCTTCAGTCCCAGCTTCCAGCTCAGCAGGTAGGCCCGGTCGATATCCTCGACAGTCGCATCGGACGGGAGGTTGATCGTCTTGGAGATCGCTCCGCTCAGGAAGGGCTGAGCCGCCGCCATCATGCGGATGTGGCCTTCCGGTGCGATGAAGCGCTTGCCGCTCGCTCCACACCGGTTGGCACAGTCGAAGACGGAGAGGTGCTCCTCGCGGAGATGCGGGGCGTCCTCGAGCGTGTGATGGCCGCAGACGACCTCGGACGCGGCCGCGATCTCCTCCGGCCGGAAGCCGATGGCCTCGAGGAATCGGAAATCCGGACTCTCGTAGACCTCGGCGGAGATTCCCAGCCGCTGGAGACACTCGTCTCCCAGCGTGGAGCGGGAAAAGGCGGCGCAGAAATCGAAGACCTGAGGCAGGCGCTCCTCGATCCTGGCCAGCTCGGCTTCGACCAGCCCCTTCTCCCGCAGGGTCTCGGCGTTGATCGCAGGAGATCCGGCAAGCGTCCCGGTGCCCGTCAGATATCGCATGATCTCAGCGACCTGCGCGCGGCTGTAGCCCAGAGCATCGAGCGCCGGCTGGACCGAACGATTCGGGATCTTGAAGTAGCCGCCGCCCGCGAGCTTCTTGAACTTCACGAGGCTGTAATCCGGCTCGATGCCCATGGTGTCGCAGTCCATCAGGAGGCCGATCGTGCCCGTGGGCGCGATCACGCTCACCTGAGCGTTCCGGTAGCCGTGGATCTCGCCGAAGCTGACGGCCCGATCCCAGCCCTCGCGCGCCGCCTCGACAAGGTACTGCGGGCAGTACTCCTCCCGGATCCCCTGCGGCTTGACGCCCAAGCCCTCATAGGCGCTCTCGGGAAGGTTGTAAGCCGCGCGGCGGTGGTTGCGCATGACCCGGAGCATGTGATGTCGGTTGGCCTCGAATCCGGGAAACGCGCCCAGGAACTGCGCCAGCTCAGCCGACGTCGTGTAGCTCTCGGCCGTCAGGATCGCCGTGATGGCTCCGCAGATCCCCCGGCCTTCCTCGCTGTCGTACGGGATGCCGGAGAGCATCAGAAGCGTTCCGAGATTGGCGAATCCGAGCCCCAGAGTCCGGAACTGGTAGCTCAGCTCGGCGATCTCTCGACTCGGATACTGGGCCATCAGGACACTGATCTCGAGTACGATCGTCCAGAGGCGGCAGGCATGCCGGAACATCTCGACATCGAAGGTGCGCGTCTCGGCGTCGTAGAACTTGACGAGGTTCAGGGAGGCCAGGTTGCAGGCCGTGTTGTCGAGAAACATGTACTCGGAGCACGGATTGGAGGCCTTGATCCTTCCGCTCGCGGGACAGGTATGCCAGTCGTTGATCGTCGTGTCGAACTGGACTCCCGGATCCGCGCACTGCCAGGCGGCGTCGCAAACCTGATGCCAGAGGTCGCACGCCTTCAGGGTCCTCGAGATCCTCCCGTCCGTCCTCCAGCGAAGCTGCCAGTCGGCATCGGCCTCCACGGCGCGCAAGAAGGCGTCGGGGACCCGCACCGAGTTGTTGGAGTTCTGGCCCGAGACCGTCGCGTACGCTTCCCCGTTGAAGTCAGCCGGCAATCCACCGGACTGGATCAGGATGCGCGCCTTCTGCTCCTCGATGGCCTTCCAGTTGACGAAATCCTCGATGTCGGGATGGTCCATGTCGAGGCAGACCATCTTGGCGGCGCGGCGCGTCGTGCCTCCGCTCTTGATCGCCCCCGCCGCGCGGTCTCCGATCTTCAGGAACGACATCAGTCCGGAGGAAACGCCTCCGCCTGCCAGGGGCTCGCCCTCGCCGCGGATCGCGGAGAAATTGGTGCCGGTTCCCGAGCCGTACTTGAAGAGCCGCGCCTCGCGGATCCAGAGATTCATGATTCCGCCCGGATTGACCAGATCATCTTCCACCGACTGGATGAAGCAGGCGTGCGGCTGCGGCCTCGAGTAGGAATCCTCGGAGCGGACCACCGCTTCCGTTTCCGGATCGACGTAGTAATGCCCCTGCGAGGGGCCATTGACCCCGTACTCGAGATAGAGCCCCGTGTTGAACCACTGCGGAGAGTTCGGAGCAGCCATCTGGTGCAGCATCATGAAGGCGATCTCGTCCTCGAAGACGGATGCGTCCTCGGTCGATGCGAAGTATCCGTACTTCTCGCCCCAGTGCCGCCAGCAGTGGACGAGGCGCCGGATCACCTGCCGCGCGCTTCTCTCGCCGCCGGTGACGGGCTTGCCCTCTGCATCGAGGATCGGACGCCCCTCGCCGTCGATCTGCGGAACACCGGCCTTCCTCATGTACTTGGAGGCCATGATGTCGCCGGCGATCGTGCTCCAGTCGCTGGGAATCTCGACGTCCTCCACCTCGAAGACCACTCCGCCGTCGGGGTTCAGGATGCGGCTCGACCGCCGCTCCCACGTCACACTCTCGTAAGGATCGGCGCTCTGGCCGCCGGTGCCCCGAGTGAACCGGCGCTCGATCTCGATCCCCGACGATGTGCCACGCCCGCTCGCATCCGGCGAGCCGCCCACCGGAGAAGCATCTCGCGAGCCTCCGCCCTGCGAGCCCGAGCGATCCGCGAAACCGCCGCCAGCGTCCCTCTCGGGGCTCCCGGCGTGAGTCGAAACGAATGTTTCTCTTCCTTCCAGAGCCATGTCCATCACCAGATATCCTCTGTGCCCGGATCACCGAAATCCGGGCGATAGCCAACGGCCGGAGGACGCCGCACCGCACTCCCTGATGATGTTCATACCGCCAAGGAGAACGTTCAGCATCAAAAGATCACTCCACCCGACACAAATCGAATACCACCAGATCGACAGCACCACCCATCTCCACAGGGGGAGCCGGCGCGCGGAACGCGGAGACTCCGGCCAAACGCCCCGGCGACGGCTCGCCTGCGAGCGACAGGCCTCCTGAAACACCACCGCATCCCGGCCTCGGCCGAGAAGCATCCCCTCATCCCCCGAATGCAGCTGAGAACGGCAGGGTTCTCTCCACCTCCCTTCCAACCAGAGACGAATATTCCGCTAACTGCTCCGATCCGCAGCCAGCGTTGACACCAGCCTTCCGACCTCCAAGGAAAAACCCGCCGCCTGCCCAACTCCTCTGAACGGGCTCGACGGCGTCTGTCCGTGTGTCGGCTCCCCTTCTCCCGGAGGAGCCCGCCTCGGGCCGGGGCGGACGTGTTCGCCCACCTCGAACCCACAACATAACCCTAGTGCGCGGCTAACCTACTACAACATCTTGAAGCGTCAAGGAGTTTCTTCCCCCGAACTTCTCGCAGCGCTGCAGCACAACGACTTAGGCGAGGTGAGTTTTTTTTACGTCCCTGTTCGTCCGCCGCATCCTGCGGTTCGCCGCGGGACCCAGAGCCCGCGGCGAACCAGCGGGGCCCCGTCGGGACTTCTGGGGCTTGAGTTTCGCGCCGGGGCGTGCTATGATTCTTCCCCTCCTGTAAGTTGAAACAAAATAAAAAGCTAAGACATTCGAAGGCAGATCGCCGGAGCAGGTTGGCCGCCACGCGGCGCCGCAGGAGCGACGCTTTTCCGCACCTCCTGCGAGCCCGGGACGATCGCGACGCCGCAGCACGTTCTGCGCCCCTGAAGACTCCGGCCCCTCGGCCGAGCCCAGCCGCTCAGATGTTGTCGATCCTCATCCGTGGATTCCGAGCCCATCACACTCCCAGCTGAAACAGAAACACCGGTCCTTCCGCCTCCGAGGATCATCCCCCGAGCGGAACATCCGATCTCCCGCAAGGACTTCGACCGAGAAGCTCTCGCCGTGCTGCAGCGGTTGAAAGCGGGTGGTTACAAGGCCTTTCTGGTCGGCGGCGCCGTCCGCGACCTCTATCTTGGCAAGCCACCCAAGGATTACGACGTCGGTACCGATGCTCGGCCCTCCAGGCTGAAGAAGCTCTTTCGCAACTGCCGCATCATCGGACGGCGGTTCCGGATCGCCCACGTCTTCTTCCCCAGCGGGCAGATCGTGGAGGTGGCGACGTTCCGCCAGAACTCCGCTCGCGTCGTCCGCGGCGAGAGCGGAATCATCCTGCGGGACAACGAGTACGGGACACCGCAGCAGGATGCGCTGCGGCGCGACCTGACCATCAACGGGCTCTTCTACGATATCGCCACGTTCTCGGTGATCGATTACGTCGGCGGAGTCGAGGATCTCCAGCGCGGCGTCATCCGCATGATCAACGAGCCCAACGAGAGCTTCCGCGAGGATCCTGTCCGCATGCTCCGGGCACTTCGCCATGCATCCCGGACCGGTTTCCAGGTGGAGGAGAGCACGCTCGAAGCGATCTACGCGAACCGCCAGGACATCGCCTTCGCCAATCCCTCGCGGCTTCTCGAGGAGCTCTTCAAGGATCTGCGCGGAGGCTCCGCGCATCCGTTCTTTCGCTACCTCCTCGAGACGCACATCTTCGACCACATCCTCCCCGACCTGGCCGATCAGCTGAGGAAGGCCGGTCCCGAGCATCCCTTCTGGAGGCGCATGAGAGCTCTCGACAGGAGGATGTCAGCAGGCGAAAGCCTCTCCAGCGCCGTGCTTCTCAGCCTGTATCTGCAGACTCTTCTGCTCCCTGAACAGGGACTCTCGGCCGGAGCCCAGGCGGCGAACCCGCCCGACGTCTGGCGCGTCGTCTCGCAGGCATTCCAGCGTCTTTCGAGCACGTTTCGCATCTCGCGGCAGGACACCGAGCGCGTCTCCCAGATCTTGATCACCTTCCGAAAGCTGCGCCAGTGTCTCGCGCGCCGGAAACTGTCGCCCGCCCTCCTCCACAAGACCTACCTGAGCGAGGCCCTCGAGTTCTTTCAGATCGACCTCGAGTCTCAGGGCATCCCCACCGACATCGTAGAGGAGTGGAAGACAATCGCTGCGAGCAGGCAGCCCGAAGGCGAGGATCTCGACCCCGATCCGCCGCCGATCGACAGCGCGCCGTCCCGCCGCCCTCCCCGGCGCTCCGCCGACACGAAACGCCGTCGGCGTCGCGGCGGTCGGCGACGACGGCGACCGCCGGCTTCCGGAGGGAGCAAGCCCCCCGCCGCTTGAAGCTGGGTTTGCGGCGCGGCTCGATGCGCGCTGCGCCTGGCTCACCTCTGCAGCACCGCGGCGGCGGCCCCGTCAAGCGCGGTCGAGCTGCCGCCCGAAGCGCCCCGCTTGCTTGCGGCGGACGAACTCGAGCAGCTCACGGACCTCGCTCGAGAGGGCCCCTTTCTGCTCGAGGAGCTTCCACACCTCTTCCAGCTTGCGGCACTTCCTGATGTAGAGGACCTTGTAGGCTTCCCGTAGATGGAGAATCGACTCCTCCGGGAATCCCGCGCGCCGGAGTGCCACGCGGTTGACGCCCAGCGCGGCGGCATTGGAGTCTCCCGTGACGCGATCGTAGATCAGGAAGGGCTCCACGTCCTGCCGGGCGCCGGCCAGCCCCCCGAGAAACGAGTACTTGCCCATGGTCGTGAACTGGACAATCGCAGTTCCCCCGGCCATGTTCACCCCTCGTTCGAGATGACAGTGACCGGCGACGAGAGCTGCGTTGGCCAGGATGCAGCAGTCCTCGACCACCGAGTCGTGCCCCACGTGCGAGTTCGCCATGAAGTAGTTGTCGCTTCCGATGCGGGTGAGACCATGACTCTTCGGGGAGCCGCGGCTGATCGTCACGCCCTCGCGGAAGACATTCCGGTCGCCGATCTCCAGGCGCGTCGGCTCTCCGCGGTAGCCGACATCCTGCGGAGGCCCGCCCAGCACCGCGCCGGGATAGAGGCGGTTTCCCTCTCCGAGAACCGTCGGCCCGTAGACCACCGAGTGGGCTCCGAGGTGGCAGCCCCGGCCGATGTGGACATCGGGCCCCACCACTGCACCGGGCTCCAGAGTGACTCCGCCCTCCAGGTGGGCCCCCACGTGGATCCAGGCCCCCGCGATCGCCTTGTACGACTCGCCGTCTCCGGCCATCATGGTCTCGTCTCGCTATACTGATTCACGCTCCGCACATCGGCCGCGCCCTGTCGCCGCTCCGGCCAGCGCCCGGTTCCCTGCGGCCAGACCGCGGAAGGCGCCAAGCGGGCGGCCAAGCGGACCTTTCTATCACCCGGCGGCCCTTCGGATCCTGCAAAAACTCTAGTTTTTGCCCTCCTCCTCCAGGCGCACGAAGCGGACGATCTGGACGTTTCTCGACTCGAGCGTCCCGTCGGCTTTCTTGGTGACGAGCCTGAGCTCCTGTACGCTGCCGCCGACGGGGATGACGAGCCGTCCTCCAGGCTTGAGCTGCCCGAGGAGAGCCTCCGGCACGTCGTCCGAGGCGGCGGTCACGAGGATGGCGTCGAAGGGCGCGGCAGCCGGATACCCTCGGGAGCCGTCACCCCCGATGACCTCCAGCTTCCGGCAGCGCAGGAGCCTCCGCGTCATGAGGTCCTCGAGCTTCTTCTCGGCGGCCTCCTCGAGCGGCCTGCGGATCTCGATCGAGTAGACCTCGGCCGCGAGGCAGGCGAGGATCGCCGCCTGGTAACCGGAGCCGGTCCCCACTTCGAGCACTTTCTCATCGCCCTGGAGATCGAGAAGCTGCGTCATGCGGGCGACGACGTAGGGCCTGGAGATGCTCTGCCCCTCGGCGATCGGCAGCGCCGTGTCCTCGTAGCTCTTCTCGGTGTAGGGCTCGGGCACGAACTCGTGGCGCGGCACGCGAGCGATGGCATCGATCACTCGCGGCGCGTCGATCTCCCGCGCGAGCTTGGCCGCGAGCGCTTCCCTCTGCCGGCGCAGCTCCGCCTCGCGCGAGGCGGAGTCCGTCTCGCCGCCGGGCGAGGCCGCAGGCCTGCAAGCAGCCGACAGAATCGCGAGCCCGGCGAGCGCGATGCACGGCCCGATCATCGCCCCTCCGCGGGTCCGCGGACGGAAGCCACTGGTCCAACCGGCGATGAGCCGATCACTCCCCGATGATCTTGACAAGGACCCGCTTTCGACGGCGGCCGTCGAACTCTCCATAGAAGATCTGTTCCCAGGGTCCGAAGTCGAGCTTGCCGGCGGTGACCGCGACGACGACCTCACGCCCCATGATCTGCCGCTTGAGATGCGCATCCCCGTTGTCCTCACCCGTTCGATTGTGGCGGTAGTGCGAGATCGGCTCGTGGGGCGCCAGTTGCTCCAGCCATTCCTCGTAATCCTGG